>NZ_CAWUDJ010000039.1:0-60210 GCF_963920875.1 Anabaena sp. CCY 9910
TGGACATTGCACAGTAGATGACCTCAATTCATCCCTCTATTATGCAACGCCAATATTTCATATCCCCCTAAATCCACGCCACTGGCTACAACGGGGAATTAGGGGGATCAGTAAATGCTGACAATCACAACCAAGAACTTGTTAAACAATCTCCTAACGTTCAACGCTTAGAAGTGAATGGTTATATTTATTCTGTTTGCTTAAACTCAGAAAAAATAAAACAAAAATAACCATCATTAGCATAAAAATATATTGCGTTCCGAGCAACGTCATCACTATTGCCGATAAAATTGGCCCAGCCGTACATCCCGCACTATAAATGGAGGTAAATAAAGCACTACCAGAAGACAATTCATCAACTGCCAATTTTGACCCAATTAAAGCCAAGGATAAGGGAAAAACGGGACTCATTCCTACACCAGAAATAAAAGCTAAGAAAGGCGTGATATTAGGGTCGTCGATAAAAGATAAACCGATAACCGAAATAATCACTACAATCACACTATACTTCAATACTTTAATTTTACCTATGCGATCAGCTAAATGAGTTACCGGAATTGTTGAGATTAATCCTCCTAGAATAAACAGCCCGAAAATATAACCAATGCGCTCAACACCGTAATTTTGTTCTAGCAAATAGAGAGGGTAAAGAGATACTAATGTGGCAACACTAAACCCATAGGCAAAGGAACCATGTAAGGGAAGCCTCAGCTTTTTAATAATTTGAAATCGGGGGATTTGAAACTTAATTTCTTTTTCTGGTAGTCCTAAATATACAACAATAATGCCACTTAAAATTAACCCACTGCCTAAGAAGAATGTTGTTTTAGGGGAAGCATTGTAAAAAGCTGCTCCCATGACTGGCCCAATTCCAAATCCCAAGCTAAAACATAAAGCATCTAACCCGTTAACAATGCCCCGATTTTTATCATTACAGAAATAGTTGATAGCAGTTTGTCCAGAGATGAGATATAAACAACAAGCTAAACCCATGACTGCACGAATCAAAAACCAAGCGGACAATTGGTTTGTGAAGGGAAATAAAGGTGCAGTTATTCCCATGAGCAAAAACCCTGACATCATGGTTTTACGCAACCCTATTTTACGGATGACTTTGGTAACGAATGGGGTGCCAATAGCAATGATAAAAAAGTAGAGTGTAGAGTTAGCACCAATGACAATATCATTGATGTTATTTTGTTTCATTAAGGTGGAAATAAATGGATTGAATAACCCTAAGGACATTCCTGATAAAAATGCCACAATATAAAGGGCTGGCAGTCCAGGCGCAAAAGGAGAATCGATTGTTTTAGTAGTCATAAATCATTGTTAATATGTGTGGATTATTGAGCCAGAAGCTAAACATGGAATGGACGGTAATAGCAGTATTGAGATGGCAGGTTAAGACCTTGTAATTTCAAATTTTGTAGGCGATATAAATAGGCAGCACCTTGCATAATATGTGTGGCTACGTCAACAACTGTGCGATTTTCAGGTAATTCTAAATAGGAACCTCTCACCCATTCATTAAAGGAACCCATCGCGGGGCCGCACCAGATTTGATAATCCATTTGGCGCTGCTCATCTCCACTAGTTGACCAACGAGAAGATAATCCTAAATACCAGCGAAAAATCAGGGCCATTTTACGTTTAGGGTTGTTATTAGCCCGTGCAATTTGTTCAGGATCTCGTTGGGAAAAATAAGCAACGGTCTCATCCCAAACTTGATCTAAATTTTTGCGGAAAATTTGTGTTTCTAGGGTTTGACGTATCTCTGGGGGAATCTCTTCAATTCCTCCATAAGTTTTATAGAGGTCGTACAATTTTTGTGCGCGCATGGGGAACAAACTACCCCGTTTAAGTAGTTGTACCTTAACCCCCATTTCAAACATATCAGCGCAGGGTGCCATCACCATATCAGCCATGCTTGCTTGGGCTAATAATTGTTTGGTATGGTCAGAGGTTCCAGCTTCTATGCAGCTATGGTTGATCGAACCTGTAACAATGTAACTAGCCCCCATCATAAAGGCAGCTAAAGCCGCTTCCGGTGTGCCAATGCCGCCAGCAGCGCCTACTCTCACGGGATGTTCATAATGGTATTGCCGTTGAATTTCATCCCGCAGGGCGATAATGCTGGGTAGCAGACACACCAAAGAACGATTATCAGTGTGACCCCCTGAGTCGGCTTCAACGGTAATATCATCTGCCAAGGGGACTTTTTCGGCTAAAGCAGCTTGTAACGGTGTAATATATCCCTGTTCTACTAAGGATTTGAGGAATTTTAGCGGGGCAGGTTGGAGAAATTTTTGGGCTACTTCAGCGCGGGAAATTTTGGCAATGACTTTATTTTGGGTTTGAATTTCCCCTTGAGAATTTAGGTGTAGCCCGGCTGCCCGATAGCGGACAATATGAGGGGTTAAATCCATGTAAGCTGAGGCTTCTATTGTTCTCACCCCATGTTTAAGGTAAAGTTCCACAGCCCCTTGCTCTAGGGCTTCCTCTGAGGGGCTATGAATCAAATTGAAGGCATAAGGGCCGGTAGGCAGGGCTTGTTGAATTTGTAAAATAGCTTTTTCTACCCGTTGCGGTACTAATCCTGCTGAGCCGAAACTGGCTAAAAATCCCGCTTTTCCCAAAGCAATGACTAGGGTTTCCGAGGCAATACCCCCCGCCATCGCACCAGCCGCATAGGCGTAGTCAACTCCATGAAAGTCAAGAAAACTGCGATCGCCCAATTTTTGGGGTAAGATGGCATTCACCATCATTTGTGCTTGTATGCCTTCAATGGGTTGATGGGATATTCTTATTTGATTATTTTTTAAAAATACATAACAAGGTTGATGTAAGTCCAGTAATTTTTGTTGAATACCTGCATGATCAAAAGCAATAGAATCTGGTGGATTTAGAGTGGCGATGGATGTACCTTGAGGGAGCATTTTTGGTAACCTCAAATAATAATTGAATGGGTATTGTTGGTTTATGGCGAATTTCTTAGGAATGTTGAGACTGGGTGTAGGGGTGTAGAGGTGTAAGGGTTTAGGGGTGTGAGGGTGTGAGGGTGTTAAGTTATAAGGGTGTGAGGGTTGCAAACATTTATCTATACCCCTATACCCTTAATCTTGCGTTTTCATGTGTAAATCATGCTTCTACTAAGCACAGAGCAATATCTTTAATTTCGTAAATTCTTAAGTCTTCTTTCCAGAGGCTGGCATCACCAATAATTGTGATGCGATCGGATGAAACTTCAATCTTAGAAATATGAACTTCTAAGGACATCAAGTGATTTTCTGGAGTAATTTGTCCCCGATATTTCCAAGTTATTTCATGATTAATAGCTTGACCAAATCGAGGATCTTTGAATGATTTACCTAAGTCTAATTGCAAAGCATAGGCCTGCATAGCTTGGATAATTGATTCCACTCCTAAGGCTCCAGGCATGACTGGATCTTGATAAAAATGGAAGGGGAAATACCAATCTTGATGGGTAATTGATTTTCTAGCATATATATACCCTTTTTGATAGTTTCCACCACCTTCAATGATGAACATTTCATCCAGAAAATCTAAATATTTTTCTGATAGGCGATAATGGGGTTTATTCGGATTAAATTGATGGAGTTTCTGCCGCCAATTGGGTTCTTTTAAGGGAATTGTTTTTAAATTCAAAGCAGAAGTTTCATGTTCTTGATACCAAGGTTTCAGGCGTTTTCCTCCGTCTAACCCCACTTGATTGGCTAAGACGGCGGTGCTAAAGTCACCAAAGACCATATTGCCGCGATAAAATGGTTCTCCTTCACAAGATAATTCAAACTCATATTTTTGAATTATTGCCCCTTTCACAGCAGTCGTAGATAGAAGACGGACTTTATCAGTAATAGTTTTATTTCTGAGGTCAAGTTCTTTAAGAATTGTCCCCTGCCCATCTAAATTACGAAAATGTAGATCATCATCAGGAGATAATAAGGTTGCCCCCATATAAACCCCTAAGAAAATGCAAGGTTGTCCAGCAATTTCAATGTAGGTGCAGTAGGGCAAAGTGGGGTAAGCATTATGTTCGTAAAACCAAGCATCAGGTTTTACGTCATATTCTGTAATTATTTGGGAAGGTTTTTGCAGTTCATGACGCTTTCCTTCTATTTCTAAAACTCGACTAACTAACTGGAACTCTCCATTAGGTAGGCGAACAGATTGGCGATTTTCATATATATCAAATTCTGAACCAAGACAAGCAGCAACCGAGCCTTTGGCGAATTGCTTTAGTTGTTCTTCATTGAATAAAACGGGTTGATGATTAATCTCAGTGATAGAATTTTTGATGGCAAGTGGTTTTTCAACAAGCTGAACACCAATATTTTTAATAGTAGCAATGGTCTTTCCGCCAAAAATAACATCCACATTAGCCACAGCATATGGTTGAGGAGAGAGTCCAAGTTCTAATACCTCCATTTGATACATTAATGTGCCTGTTTGGGGGGTAACTTGTCCTCGAAAACGTGCTGCTTGAGTTTTGCCAGGAATGATTTGAAAACGAGCATCTTTGGTTCGAGTTTGTAACCCTAAAAATAAACAATAAAATTGAACTAGTTGGATACATCCTTCAATCATTAAATTCCCTGGCATAGTGGGATCATTGCGAAAATGACAGAAGAAATACCAATCTTCCGGTGTGACTTCTTTTGACCCAATGGCTAACCCTATTCCAGCTACTTCTCCCTGTGGATTAACCATCATCACATTATCTAACATGAGTAGTTTTTCTGGTGGTAATCTTAAGGATGGATTTAGGGAATTTTGTTGATATTTTTCCCCAAAACATTGACCCAAATTACCTATAGTTAAAGCAAGAATATCTTCTGATGTAAAGTTGGATTTAGAGCAATTTAGTAGAGGTGTAAACAGTTGTTTTGTAATTCGCTGACGTTCTCTTGCTTCACTTTCGGAAATAACAATTCCTTGCCCCTGTTCTAATTCTTCATCAGAAAACAGTCCAGCACAGCCATCATGGAGTTTCATCCACACTTGATCGCCGATTAAAGCTTCTCCTTGGAAAAAGATGAGTAAACTTTTTTCAGTTTTCACAGAGGAAGTAATCTTGACTCGACACTTCAATGTTTTTATCGATTCTGGCTGTTCAAAGAGGAACGTTGCTGATAAATCTAATAAGCGGAAAGAACGTTTACCTTGATTTTCAAAATCTGTTCCCAGATAACTTAATAACATCAACAGTCCGTGACCAGCTTCTTTACAGATGCCGACAGTTAATTGACCATCAATGGCATACCAAGCATCTTGGGGAATATCATATTCTGTTTCAATAAATCCTGATTTATAATCCCCTAATTTCCCTTCTAATTGAGTTACACGACTCACAAATAAAAAGGGAGGTGAGGGCATTCTTACTCGTCTACTGTAGTTGTCAATTTCTTGATAGTTTTCGCCAAAGACCTTTGATACTTTCCCTTCAATAAACTCTAAAATATCATCTTCGTTAAATAGACAAGGAGGAGAAGCTACCAAGGTAGGAACTGTTTCCTTCTGGGTGATAATTTGGGTTGATGTTTCTTGGGAAAGATAGAGGGGTGATAAATCTAGGTCTACTTGATGGCTCACCAATTGGGCTAACATTTTAACAATGGCAGCCAAATCATCTACACCTCGACGATTGACGCACATAGCGAGGTGATCTTGTGTCTGGAGAGTTTCTGTAATCCAACGGGAACAGCTACCGCCTGATCCTAACTCTAGGAAAATTCTGACCCCATCTTGATAAGCACGATCAATTAAACGGGGAAATTCCAAGGGTTGACAGACTCCTTGTGATAAGTTTTGCGCGATCGCTAACTGTTCTAAAGGAATTGGTTGATAATTAGCAGAGGAATAAAATACTGTATCCGGTGGTGTTCCCATGTTGACAGTGTTCAGCTGCATAAATGCGGCAAATTCTGACTGCATAGCTTCACAGTGCAGCACCATATCCGACGGAGAACGAAAAGCATCACATTGTAAGCGTTCAATCACCCGTAAACAGCCTTGGGGGTCGCCAGCAATCACCACTTCTTGGGGTGCATTAACATGGGTAAGATAAACTCGTGGTTCTTGTTCTAAGCATTGTTTGACTGCTGCTGGTGAAGCCATTAACACATGACTACTCCATAAATTTTCCCCAGCAGGTTCGCCCCAATATTCTGCTACTGTTTGTTTTGTCCCAATTAAGCGATCGCGGAACAGTGGGGAAGAATGAATATATTGACTCCCTGTATCAGCATTAGGCCAAACTCCCAAACTATACATCATGGTACTTTCCCCCATACTGTAACCAAAGGCTGCTTGGGGTTTAATCTGGAAATATTGCTGCATAATGTCCGTGAACATCACCGCAAAACCAGTTCCGGTTTCTAGTAGGGATAAAGGCTTGGCAATAAACTCAGTTTCTAAGGCTTCTAAATCTCGCTGTGATAGGGAATATTGGCTTCTGGGGTAGAGGTGTTTTGCTTGCAAGAATTGGTCGGGATTTTGAATCAAGCTAGTGATGCGGTTCCACAATTGGGGAAACAATTGGAACAAATCGCGTCCCATACCTAAATAGGAATTAAAAGCCCCTGGATAAACAAAAGCGATTTTCCCCTGTTTACCAAGGGGTTTGGGAGTAAAATAACTTCCTTTAGGGCTTTTCCAAGATTTTCCTTCCCTAAATGCTTTCTCAATACCTTTTTGCGCTTGTTTAATTTCCCGTTGTAGGGCTTCTTTGTTGTCGCCAACAATCGCTACAACATAAGGGGACTGGGAATTACGTTGAAACAGGCTAAAATTTTCTTGGGCAGTTTGAGGTAAAGATAAACTAGTTTCAATTTTGGCAGCTAAATCATCTAGTTGTGTCTGCAAAGATGAAGCCTCATCAGCAGCGATGGGAAAAAGGTAAAACGAAGCGTAGGGTAAATAACTAGGACTGCGGCTGGTTTGAGTCGTGTCTTCTGAGAGAAGAATATGACCATAAATGCCATCTTCTGCAACCATATTCACAGCAGCTTGGCGCTTTTCCTGATTTTTGGACAAAAACCAAGGATAAGAACTTGTAGGCACATAAAAAGGGCTATTTTGCCAGATTTCTGGGTGTTGGGGTTGCTGCCATTGGGGGTATGCTGGCAAATAACGATGATAAACACATAGGGCTGTTTTAATTAAGCTAATGACTCCCGCCGCAATACCCAAATCACCGAGATTTGCCTTGACACTACCTACAGCGCAGGTTAGGTCATGTTGATGGGTAGCGTAAGCATTTATTAAGCCGATAAATTCTGGGCTATTTTCTTCTGCTAGGTTTTGGTGGCAAACTTCAATATAGCCAACGTCTGGAGGGCTGATGTTGGCTTGTTGCAAAGCTTTTTGACAACTTTGTTGAATGGCTACTGATGAAGGAGAGAGGGTATCTGCAATGCGGGTGAAGCTTTCTAGAACCGCATAGATGCGATCGCCATCTTTTTGAGCCACTGCATAATCTTTAATAATAATGGCTCCACCATGAACACTGTTAGCATTAAGGTCAGAATTAACTACACTAATAATGACAGTATCAACTTCTTTTGCTGTTAACAGCAGTTGGGTAATTTCTAAAGCTTTAAGTAAACAATCTTTCTGACCATCTAAATTAAATGTAATTGCGGCAAAGTTCCATAAATTAGATAGCTGTTTTCCCAGATGGTCTACCGAATTTTGAGCATTTATAGTTTCATTATTGGCTGTAATGACAGCAACATTTTTATAACAATTAACTTGGCAGTCTTGCAGGGCTTGATGAGAGATTTTCGATAAAACAGTGAAAGATTCTAACTTATTATCAAGATGATTAATGTCTTTAGTGGTCTTGCCATCATAAATTAATGCCGAGAAGATTGCTGAATTAAAATACTGATTAAAAAAGCAATCTAAGCCAACAATAGCCAGTCGAGAACGTTCCATATATACTCCAATAAGACGGATACATGATTGGGTTTTTAGAACCAGACAACAACTACATACAAACAGTATTTTTAGAAGCGACCGTATTATTCAGGAATAGTTGATTTAAACGCGCACTTGTAGTTACCTGCATATTAGTAGCTTCCAGATATACTTTCCCTTGAGTATCACAGGCGATCGCACTGGCAACTACTTTAGTTTCGCTCTGCTCTTCAATAGATAAGTTAATCAAAAATTCCTGGTTAAAAGGGAGAGTGTAAAACTGTTTCAATGCCGTTAATTCCAGAGGTAAACTACCTAAGCCATAGGTTTGTCTTACCCAGATTAATAAACATTGAAAAAACATATCGGCTGTGTAAGGATTAAAAGACTGGGTTAAAAATTGCCCTTGTTCAGTAGGAGATATTTCTGGTAACAAACATGAAGCAATTAACTTATTAGGAGTGATTTCGAGAATCTTTTGAATACCTCTAAATCTCTGATGATGAAATAAAATCCCCTCTTGATAAGGATCTAAACTCAAAGAAGATTCATAATAGTTAAAATCTTCAAAAGTTAAAGCTTGTTGAGCATGGGATTTTTGACTAATGTTAATCAATGCCCGATAATGATATAAAGGAATACCTTTAGGAGTTTCACTCCAAATCAAAGCTTCTAACTGAATTTCTTCCTCAGATTTTTCTACTTCGGTTAAATCAAGACAGTATAAATTAGCTAAGTTATCATCAAAAACAATACCCTTAAGCACCTTATATTTTTGACAACTCAAAAAATGATAACCAGGATAAAATTGCTCACAAATATTTGTCATCCAAGCTAAGGCACAAACAGCAGGTAAAACAGCATTACCACCGATTACATGATCGTAAACAAAAGGATTACCCTGTAAGGTTAAGCGCCGATATAAACGATAACTATGTTTTTCTGGGCTAAAAGCTTTTGGTAAGACGGAAATCCCTTTACTCATAATAATAAGTTGGGGAACTTTTGAATAGTCTTGGGTTAACTCTTCCGCCAAAATTTCTGCCCCTACCCTGAGAGGAATTAGTTTAATATTTTTTTGTGCAAATAATTGTTTCAGTTGTGGCGTTACCATGCCTCCATCCCAAGGCCCCCATCCAAAGGAAACCACATGGCACTCTGGATATTTTACTTGTAATAAATAAGCATATTTATTTAAAATTTCATTAGCTAAAGAGTAGTCAGATTGACCGACATTGCCATAAAAAGAAACAAAAGAAGAAAATAAAGCAATAAACTTTAATTGTGAAATCTCTACACAATTTATTAAACTATGTAAGCCTTCTATCTTGACATTATAAACAGTTTCAAAATCTTGTTCTGTTTTATTTTCAATTAACTTGTCTGCCAGATTTCCTGCCCCATGAATAATGCCTGTAATTTTTCCCAAGCGTGCGACGACAGGAGCTAATGCAGATTTTAAAGCAGAGGCATCTGTCACATCAACACTTAAATATTCTGCCTCACCACCTCCTTGCTTAATATCAGCTAGGGTTTGATAAATTTCCCGACTTTGGCATATTTTTTTATAAATATTCTGCACTTTTATGGGGGTTGGTTTTTCTTTCTGCTCTATTAAATGTTGCATAATTCGTTTTTTTAATTCCGATTCATCAACACAACCAATACTCCATTCCGGTTCTGCTGCTAAAGCAGAACGACCAAGCAGAATAAATCTACACTGATACTGTCGAGCCAAATAAATAATACATTCCGATGTAATTCCTCTGCCACCACCACTGACAACAACGACAGATGATGAATTTAGCTTAGTATTAGTATTCATGGGTAAAATCAAGTAATTAGCAGTTATTATTTATTGACTACAAATGTTAAATGAAACGAGTAATAATATCATGCTCGTTCAAGTCCGAATAATATCTGTGGCGATTGGTATTTAGTAATGGGTAATAGTGAAAAATACCTGTGAGCTATTACCCGGTACATATCAAACCAAATTATACGTAATTAGCAGAACTTGATATAATCTATTGCTAATGGACAAAATTAAACAGGAGTTTAGTTGAGATCATTTTCCTAAACTCCTGACAATTTAAACTCCTAAATCAGCTAATTCACAAGTCAATGTAACACGACCTTTTTTGGTATAGCCCACTTCTTGAATTAAAGCATTGGGATCATGTAGTTCTGCGAGGATAATTTGAGCAGTAGTAGCTGCATCTAAATCAGGGCTAATATCAAGGGAACGACAAAATACAGCAGTCCACTCTAAATTTAAGGTTTTGGTTAATCCAAATAATCCGCCACTAACTGCACTAAAATCTTGTTGTCCACTTAATCCAAACTCTCCATCTAAATGAGCCAAAGTCATAAAACTACTCCTTCCTTGCCCTGCTGCTTGAGTGAGGCTAGATTTGAGATGTTTAGCTAATAAAAATACTTGCTTAAGAATAGCCTTATCAGGGTTTACTAGAGTGTTTGGTTGATGGTAAAGGTACTGGCTGATAGGGTGTAAATGGATAAAAGTTCCAATCAAACCATAAGTCTGAAAAATCCCTGCTAATTGAGCTTGTAAATGTTCTTCGCTCAAGTTGGTCAGAACTACTCGGTGAACTGTAGCCGGAAGGATAGGACGCTTAGGAACTAAAGAATTAGGGAAACTGAGAACTATAACCTGCCATCCGCGATCGCTTAAACATTGAGCCACTTCAGTCGTGGTTGATGAACCATCATCGGTTAATAAACAAGTTTGGTAAGGAGTGTTAGGAACATTCCAAAAATCAGGGGCGGGTAAAGACATCAGTTTCACCTGGTAACGTCCAATCTCTCCATGACTCCGAGGATTCGGAGCCACATTAACTAAGCTATTTTTTTTTCTGTCACCATGATTTGTCCTGCCAAATATTGGACAATTTGCGCCAGGGTACGCTTTTCCGCGAGTTCTTCGGGGCTGAGTTTGGGTAACTGAGGAAAAGATTCATGTAGAGTTCCCATAATTTCTACACGCTTGATGGAGTCAACCCCCAAATCCGCTTCTAAATCCATCTCTAATTCCAACATTTCTGTAGGATAACCAGTTTTATCACTGACAACCTCCATTAATGCTCGGCTAATGTAGCTTTCATTCGCCGCAGGAGAAGCAGTTTCAGTTACAACTGGTGTGGGTTGAGGAGTGGGGGCAGAATAACGAGGCTCTAAATAGCTGGCAATATGGGAGATATGAACGGGTTCAGCTACAGGTGCAGGAGTTACCTGGGGAGGTTCTACTACAGGTGCCACAGGGGTCTTGGGAAGTTCAGCCACAGGAACGACGGGTGTCTGGGGAGGTTCCACTATAGGTGCAGCAGATGTCTGAGGAAGTTGCACCACTGGTGCTGGTACAACAACTGTTTGCTCCGCAATAGCAGAGGTTGAACTTTGAGGAATAATAACTTCCTGTTGTTGCAGTAATTGTAGAAATGCTTGAAAACTCTGGGATTGAGTTTTTACGTATTGTTCGTGAACCTGTAGCATTTCTTTTTGATGTTGATAAAACTGTTGGAAAAGATAGGCGATAGTATTATGAGTAGAGTTATTCATGATATTTGTTTCGTCCTTAGAGATAATAAATTGGTAATCAGATTGATGGTAAATTTCTCCTAGAGATACCGACTCTTCCATCACAGAGACAGGGGTAATGGCAACCTCATCATTTGTGGAAGCAACGAAAAGTTGAGCAGGAGAATCTAAAACAACAGTTGCTGCATCAGAAGTAACCTGATCAAGAGGGGTGGAAGCTAGCTGCACTACAGGCTCAGGTTTGAAAGCAGATGCAAAGGCAGCTTTTGTTTTGTCACTGATGTAGTTGGTGGCATTGAGCTTAATAGATAATCCTTTAGATTTGCTTTTTTGGGCAGGCAATTTTCGGGGAGAAGCATCAAGATCCTTCAGGGACAATCCCATGACTCGGAGTTGGATGACTCCTTGACGCAGTTGGACATCACTGTCTTTTTGGCGACTGGGGTTGAGGGCAATGGCTACATGGGGGCGATCGCCTAATGTCTGCTTAACCAAGTTGGTCAGAATTTGTCGGGGGCCAATTTCAACAAAGCAATATCCTCCTTGGGCATACAGATTTTCGATTTCCTGTGCAAATTGAACTGCATTCAGAAGATGGGCTTCCAAAAGTTTCCTGATGGCAGTTGCCTCCGTCGGATAGGCATTACCAGTCATGTTTGCATAGACAGGAATTTGAGGAGTATTAAAGGTCACTCGATTGAGCGCCTCTGCAAAGGGTTGACTTGCATGGTGAACAAAGGGAGTGTGAAAAGCAGCAGAAACAGGTAAAGGGGTAACAGTATAGCCCTGTTTGCTTAATACTTTCTCTAGGGTGGCAATTTCCGGTTTAGAACCAGACAGTACTACTTGTTCTGGAGCATTATAATTAGCAATCTGCACCTTGGCCATACCGACGATCAGTTGCTTAATTTTTGCCACATCACCACTGACGGCTAACATCGTACCGTGATCGCAATCATGAGACCCTTGGGGAATAGTCATGGCTTGCCCCCTAGCTTTGATCAGGTAACAATAATCCTCATCACTAAACACCCCAGCCGCCCAAAGTGCGGTTAATTCCCCAAAGCTATGACCAGCCACAAAATCGGGCTTAAATCCCACGTTTTGCAAAATTTTATACAATCCCAGGCTCAAGGCTCCAATGGCAGGTTGAGCGTTTTCTGTGCGCTGTAATTCCTGGGACTGTTGCTTGATTACCTCTGGGGTAAAGGCAGGTATAGGAAAGGCGATATCAGACAAAGCTGGCAAGTTATCCTGAGCCATCAACTGATCCAGAGCTTGATAAGCTTGTTGTATCTCTGGGAAGTTCAAGCTAATTTCTCGCCCCATATTCAGATATTGCGACCCTTGACCAGGGAATAAAGCTACAACTTTGCCCTTGAGAGATAAACCAGTTTGGCGGTAGTAAATCCCTTGAGGATGTTCCCAGGCTTCAGCTTGGGGCTGTATTTGCAGTTGTTTGATTGCTGCTTTCAGTAATTTTTGGGCTTCTTCTAGAGAGGTAGCCACAAAGCCGACACGGGCAGATGTTTCGGGGATGAGGGCTGTTTTGCTGTGATTTTGCAGTTGGTGATATTGTTCGCCGCCGTTGTCAGATTGCAGTTGCTCAAGAGTAGCTTGACACTTTTGAGATAATTGTTGTGGCGTATCAGCCCACAATAAAATAGATTGGGCTGTGGAATGGATGCGATCGCCTCCTTGGGGGAGTGTCGGGGTATATTCTTCTAGAACCACATGATAGTCAGTACCGCCAAATCCAAAAGAACTAACCCCCGCCCGTCTGGGAGTGTCACCATTTTGTATCCAGGGACGAGTTTCTGTATTGATATAAAAGGGAGACTCTTCTATTTTGAATTTTGGGTTGGGTTGGGTAACATTAATGGTCGGTGGGAGAATTTTGTGGTGTAAGGCCAGGGTAGCTTTGATTAAACTAGCAGCGCCAGCAGCAGCTTTGGTGTGACCGATTTGAGATTTAACACTACCAAGGGCGATTTGTTGTCTTCCTGCCTGATTTTCCGTCAAAACTTGATTAAGCGCCGTAAATTCACAAAAATCTCCAGCTGGCGTACCTGTACCATGAGCTTCCATTAATCCTAAAGTCGCAGGGGAAAAGCCTGCATCTTCATAGGCTCGCCGTAAAGCTCGCACTTGTCCTTCTGTACGGGGCGCATAGATACTCTTATAGCGACCATCACTGGCAGTACCGATACCTTTAATTACTGCATAGATGCGATCGCCATCTCTTTCTGCATCTGCCAACCGCTTGAGAACTAACATTCCTAACCCTTCTCCTACCATCATGCCGTCGGATGTGGCATCAAAGGGATTAAGATAGTCTTTTTTAGAAAAAGCTGGGGTTTTACTGAAACACATATAGTTGAGGATGGAGTTATCTGTGTCAAAGCCCCCGCTCAACATCATGTCACAGCGACCTTCAATCAGTTCACTAATTGCCATTTTTAAAGCACTTAAAGAACTAGCACAAGCCGCATCAACAACACAGTTAGTTCCTCCCAAATCTAGACGATTGGTAATTCTTCCTGCGACCACATTAGGCAACATACCTGGGAAAGAATTTTCTGTCCAAGGTACAAAAGCAGCCTGCATTTTTTCAATAATTTTTTCGGTCTGTTCTGCTGATAGACCACTATTTTTTAAAACTTTTTCCCAAAGGGGATATTGTAAACGAGCAGTTAATGGAGTAATACTTTTCCAAAGCCCACTAGCTCCTAAAATTACCCCTGTTGTTTCTCGATTAAATTCTTTTCCCTCACCATAACCAGCATCTTTCAATGCTTGCTTCGCCAATACTAGCGATAGTAAATTTGCTGAATCTAAAGCTTCAAGAGTATCAGGTGGCAATCCAAATTCTAAAGGATCAAAATCGATTTCTGGGATAAATCCCCCGGCTCTAGCGTAAGTTTTATCAGGTGTGCTGGGGTCTGGATCATAATAATCTTTAAGGCTCCAAGCTGTTTCTGGAACTTCAGAAATACAGTTAATTTTAGCCAGTATATTGTCCCAGTATTGTTGTAGATTCTCTGCTTTGGCAAACAAGGCTGACATACCAATAATGGCAATAGGTGTTTGTTGCAAAACAGACTTTTTGGGTTTCAATTGTTGGTCAAACATTTTTGTTTTGTCTTCTCCAATAATTAGTGTTAACAATTCAAAATTCAAAATACCCTACGGGTTCTCCGCAGGAGTACAAAATTAAAGACGGTTGGAGTTAGGGATTTAAACCCCAACTCAACTGATACTACGTGTAGAAGTAGGGGTCTTAAACCCTTGAATTTACGATATGGTAAATATTAGATGCTTGAAACTGAAATTACCTATAAATCAATTGGACTAAATAAAGTTCCGTAAATTTAAGATTGTTTATTTTGAATTTTGCGGAAGGTCGTGGTGTAGGGGTTCCCACCGTTGAGAGAGCTTTTTCAGACGAATTTTGAACTGCTTTACGACTCTAGTTTAGGTTCTTTCAATCATTGAAACCATAGATTATTCTTTGTCAAAGATGGATATTTTTGTTTTCCCAGTTTTGGACGGTCAAGGGTATGTTGTATTAGTCTCAGTAATTTAGATATCAGAAAAGTAAAATATAAATAACCCTGCTCAACCCCTATCTTTCCAAGGGTTAGGCAGGGTTAATGTAAGAACTGCGATGGATATTATAGTTATAATTTTTGCGACATCAGGTAGGCTGCGACGCTTTGAAAAGACATAGTCACTTGTATAGTTTGTTGACTGCTGACGGTTAACTGTCAACAGCCAACAAAAAAAGATGCACAAGTTAAATCAAGGACAGCTTAGTGTACACAGATGTTAGCGCAGGGGAGGCTGAGACATAGAGACAGGAGTCAAGATATCCTCAAGCAATAGGAGATATTGTTTTCCTAAGGATTGAATTGTTGTAGCGAGATGAAAATTACGAGAGTATTCAATTGTGATCTCTAAATGACCATCAGCTACCAAAAGAAAAAATTCAATGAGTGTGGTACGTTTTTGATTGGGGAGTGACAAACGACAGTCTCGGACAGTATGTATAAACTCAAAGAGGTTAGACGGAGGAGCAGAACGATTCCCTAAATAATTGACCCGTATAGAAGTTAAATTGCTGTCAGGGTAGAGGTATTCAGGTAAGCGATCGCCTATCCAATCATAGGTTACACCATTCATAGGTAAACTTTGAAAGCGATCGCTAATCTCTTGAATAATTTTTTGCCAAATCGCAGATGAGTCCAAAGTTATACCTAGAGGGAAATTAATTGCATAATTCCCCATACTTTCCATGAAAGTACTTCCTTGTCCTAAATCTCTGCCATGACTACGATGACTAATTACCACCCCTGGGCGATGACTCCAATTAGCCATTAAACGATATAAAGGCGCGAGGAGTATCAAGTAAACGTTAGAACCATAATAAGATTTTCCTTGATTCAATAAAAGTTCTGTCTGTTGTTGACTAAGACGAAAACATTCTTTTTCCGCCGAGGCTTCAATATTGGCTCCTTTCACATGGTCGATAGGAATCTCAAATCTGCTTGTAGTATCAGGAAATTGAGATTGCCAATATTTAATATGATGTTCAAATGTTCCTTTATGATCCTCATTCACTAATAATTGAATAAAATCTTCATAGGATTCGGATTTAGCCTGTGGAAATGTGGGAGAAACACCCAATAAAAGTTGATGATAAGCACTCCAAATTTCTTTAAATAAAATTGTCGCGCTCAACATATCAGTAATCATATGGTGAGCAATCATCGTAATATCGTAACAAGTAGGACTTACCTTGACGACGATCGCTGCCGTCATTGGCCAACGGTCAAGCTGAATTTGTTTAGCTACCACTTCCATGTATTGCTCAATTTTCAGATTCCGTTCCTCTGGACTTACCTGACTACCATCCCAATATTCAGAAACAAAGGATGGCGTTTGATTGAGAATATGTTGTTGCCATTGTCCTTGGTTCTGCACAAAAACCGTGCGGAAAGCGTCATGACGATGAATAAGGAAATTAACCGCTTGATTGAAGATATCTACATCGAGGGATTGATGATAGAGAAAACGGGTATAACCCAACCACTGATAAGGAGGCTCAAAATATTTGACTAACCAACTTTGAGCTGGGCCTAGAGGTAATAAAGGTAGCAAAGAAGGAGAGGAATCAGAGGAAGGAGAGGAATCAGAGGTTAATTGAGCCACTAATGCCTTGCGGTCTAATTTCCCATTATGATTTTTGGGTAGACTATCCAGCCACAGAAACCTTTGGGGAATCATGTAGTGAGGAAGTTTCTGTTCTAGATATTCCTTGAGAAAACGATTTTTGATTTTATTTCCCGATATACAAGCAACTAATCGCTTTTGTCCTTCCCCATAATCAACGGCTAGAGCTGCGGCTTCCCGGACATCGGGATGAGTAGTTAAAACACTTTCAATTTCTCCCAATTCAATGCGGAAACCGCGAATTTTAACTTGATGATCTATGCGTCCATGATACTCAATGGTTCCGTCTGGCAATTCTTTGACCAAATCTCCTGTCCGATAAATATAATCGCCAGGAATATCAGTAAAGGGGTTAGGACAAAAAGCCTGAGCCGTTTTCTCTGGATCTTTGAGATAGCCTAATGCCAATTGGACTCCACCAAGCCAGAGTTCTCCCATGTTCCCTGGTTGTACAGGCTGCATCCCCTCGTCCAGAACTTTTAAATACACATTATCGATAGCTTTACCAATGGGAATTTGCGTCGTCACCCGTTCATCAGGACGTTCTGTAATTAAGTGACAAGTAACGTCAATGGAAGCTTCTGTAGGGCCGTAAAGATTGGCTAGTCCGGTTTTGAGTCCATGACGGTCAATCCACCTCTGGATAAAGGACATAGGTAATGCTTCCCCACTAAACATCAACCAACGTAATTGGGGAAAACTCCAAGTTTCATTTTCTAAAGCACTAATAAACTCCCCAAAAAGGGAAGGAACAAAGTGCATCACATTAATTTGAGTTTGTTGAATCCACTGAGCAAATTCCCAAGGATTGAGAACTACTTCCCGTTGCACAGGACAAATAGTCGCGCCTGACATTAATGTCCAGAAAATTTCCCAAACCGAGATATCAAAGCAAAAAGAGGTTCTTTGGGCTACGCGATCGCCTGGTTGTAATGAAAAAGTATTCTGCATCCATGTCAGACGATTCATATAACCTCGATGATTCAGCATTACCCCTTTGGGACGACCTGTTGAGCCAGAGGTGTAGAGAATCACCATTAAATCATCAGGACTGTTACACAGTTCTAAAGCATCGTCACTCAAGCCTTGCCAGGTTTCCGCAGTAATTTGATTTAAGGACTGAATTCCCCCTAAGGGTTCACCCTCATCTAAAAACATCACCGTTTGTAAAGGTAGCGCCTCCTGAACACAAGCCACCAATTGTTGACTAACTTGATGTTCTGTAAGTAAAGTCTGGATAGTTGCGTGTTCTAGGATGTAACGCAGTCGGTCAGTGGGATAACCAGGGTCGAGGGGGATATAACTCCCGCCAGCTTTGAGAATGCCTAAAATGCCAATCATCATTCTAGCTCCCCGTTCAGCCATAATCCCGACTCTCGTATTGGGGGCGACTCCTTGGGTGCGTAAATAAGTAGCCACTTGATTCGAGAGACGATCTAACTGTTGATAAGTCAGGGGATTGGTTTCATCAAAAACAGCGATCGCATCCGGTGTTAATTGCGCTTGCTGAATAATTTGATAATAGGGTATTTCTACAGTGAAGGTCATATTTAAAGATATCCTTGCTAATATAGCGTTTACTAGTTTGTTGAAATACAAATTTATCTGCGTTTCTCTGCGTTTAATTAATGTGAGTTCGACGAATATAAAAAACCCCTCTCCATAGCTTGCTTCCCGCAGGGTACCTCTCACGCCAGTTACTACCCTTCGGGTTCCGCTTTAGCGGTACAAGTCGGCAAAGCCGCCCAACGCACTGGCTCCCCTGCAAGGAGAGAGGCTTTAAAACCTTCATTTTTCCTCTATATATCTTGGTATTTACTCCCCTCTCCGCGCCGGAGAGGGGTTGGGGGAGAGGTCAAAAAAGATTTGTCGAACTCACATTTTAATTATTGTTTTCTGTACCTCATTAAAAATGGTGTTGCTCAAAACCAACGAAACCGGGTTTACAGTAAGTGGGAATAGATAAAACCCGGTTTCTAGTTCCTAAGCACTGATAGCTAGGGATTCAGTACTCAAAACAACCACCATCTCCTCTAAAGTGCGGCAATTCAGGAGGGATTGACGATAATTTTTGCCATACACACTTTCTAAGCGAGTTACTAAACGAATTAGCTCTAAAGAATCGAGTCCTAAATCCGCTTCTAAATCATCACTCATTTCTGATTCTTCAATCGCCCAATGGCAAATTTCAGAAGTAATTTGGCGTAAATTTCTCCCAATATCTTTATTGATAAAAATAGGAGAGACCAACGCTGAGGAAACTTGTTCTTCAATTGGTAAGGTAGCTAATTCTTCAATGTGTGTTAGATAGGATTTCATCAAACTATCAATCACAGACAAATCAAAGGTGTTGCTATCGTAGCTAGCAAACAAGTGCAGACGACTATCAAAAATTTCTTGCAAAATATCAATCGTTCCAGAAGCATTCATCCCTCCTGCTTGATACTCAGTCACAGATAAAGACCCATAATCAGGATGAATGTGGGTTTGACCTGTATAAGGCAAATACAAGTTAGATTTTAAGGCTCCTTGGATTAACGAAAGGCTGTGATCTGGAATCCTGCCATTTTCTAAGACGAAACTATCCCGGAAAATTACTCCCATCTGTCTGGTTTGCGCTCTGTCTAAACCACTACCAATATGTTGTTGTACCGTTTGCTGAATTTCGGTAAGAAATGTCTGCCAATCTTGCTGTGCTTGGGGTGGGGTAAAACTCAGGGCTAAATTTTGAGCAAAACTACTAATTACCCCTGACGCATCCACTCCCGGATACACCCGACCACTTGTAGGGATTTGAATACCAATTTTTTCTGAGGTGGTATCCAATTTGGACACAGTTTTAATAAATGCCCCTAAGAGGAGGGTATTCATCGGTACTCGCCATTCACGAGTTTTGGTGACTAACTTGGCAGTGGTTTCCGCAGACAGGATATATTTTTGATTATCAAATAAAGGAGTTTGCTGACCGGAAGAGGCAGGGGAGCAGGGAGCAGGGAGCGGGGGGAACAAGCTCTTTCCTTCTAGGGTGCTTATACGGGGCGGAGTCCAAGCTCCGTCTCGGTCTTCCCCCTTGCCCCCTGCCCCCTGCCCCTTTTCCCCTTCGTGGCGAATCTTTTGCTGGGGATTCCACAGATAAGCAGTGTGACGTTGAGAGTTGTTGTATGCTGCTAAAGCTCGATCTTCGTCAACATCTTGCCAAGCGTTCATTGCTTGCACCTGGGCTTGATAATCAGCGACTGATAAAGCCGGGGGAAGGTCAGGGGTATCTTGATCAATACAAGCGCGATAGATTTCCAGAAATTCTCGGATAATTACATGATTACTCAAACCATCAGCAATCAAATGTTCATTCCCCAAGAACAGTTGATAGACGGAATCAGATAGTTGTAACACTGAGAAATTATGTAGTGGCCATTGGGTTAATGACCAGCGATAATTTAACCAATAGTGTACTTCTTGAGCGATCGCTTGTGCTTGTTCCTCAGAAGCAAGATGTCTGATATCCTTGAGGGGAATAGCCGGAGGGCTGGGATTTTTCAACACTTGCAATTGATAGTCTGCAAAGCTTGTTGCCCCTTGCGGAATGTGAAACCGCGCCCTTAACATGGGATGTCTATCTATCAGTTTTTGCCAACTGTGTTGAGCAATTTCTAGGTTAAAATCTCCTGCAATTTGTACCTTAGTAAACAAACTATTAGAATTGAGACTCCAGTAGCTTACTAATAAGGGTAATTGACTATGGAGAATGTCTACAACATCACTTGTCTGATCGATTGCGGCAATATCAGCAGACGCGACTACATCAACTGCTGTGGTCTCTTGTAAATCAATAGTTTGCCACGGTTCTAGAACCTTTAACAGTTCCCCTAAATTCGATATTTGCATTAAATCCCGCAGAGAAAAGACCTGATGGAAACTTTCTCTTTGTGCTGGGGGAATGAATTTGATAATCCCATTCATTAATTGGGTCATCATAATTGAGTCTAAACCCAAACCCCCTTCTAAAGTGGCATCCAGACTGAGTTGTTGAGGATTCATCCCGGTAATCTTAGCGACTAAGGAGAGAATCTGGCTTTCTAAGGTTTCTGTGGCTGCAACAATTTTTGGTGTTTCCGGGGAAATGGCAACAACAGGTGCAACTTCTGGTTGAATAGATTCTGTTTCGGCTAACCAATACCGTTGTCTTTGGAAAGGATAGGTAGGTACAAGCAGACGACGACGAACATAATCTTGCTCAAACCCAGACCAATCAAGCCCTACCCCGTGAACTGATAAGGTGGCAACACTCTGTAATAAAGATTGCCAATTATCTTGTTCTCGATGTAGAGATGGTAGCCAGAGGATTTGATGATCGGATAAATTTTGTTTTCCCAATCTGGTTAAAACAGGATGGGGGCCGACTTCGATCAACACATCGTAACCTTGCTGGGCTAATGTCTCCATTGCGGGTGCAAACTGCACACAATCACGTATTTGCTGACACCAATATTCGGCATTGATACTGTGGGTAATTTCTGCCCCTGTCACGCTAGAAATCCAATCAATGCGAGGAGTTTGGTAATTAATCTTCCCTGCTACTTGTTTAAATTCTCCTAACATGGGTTCCATCATGGGAGAATGGAAGGCGTGGGAGACTTGCAGAAGACGGACATCAATTCCCTGGGCAATCAAATCAGCTTGTACCGAAGCAATTGTTTCTTTCACCCCAGAAATTACCACATTTTCCGGACTATTAATAGTAGCAATAGTCACTTCGTTAGCGTAAGGAGCGATCGCTCTCGCCACAGTTTCCACAGGGGCAAATACAGCCGCCATCGTCCCTGTTTGGGGTAACGCCTGCATTAGTTGTCCCCGTTGGGCAATTAATTCTATCCCTTCTTGGAGAGTATATACACCAGCGATGCAAGCGGCTACATATTCGCCTACACTATGACCAAGGACTCCCTGGGGTTGAATGCCCCATGATTGCCATAGTTTACACAAAGCATATTCAACGGCAAATAAGGCAGTTTGGGTATAAGCAGTTTGGTTGATTAGGGGGTTGGCTGTGGGAGTTTGGGGATATAAAACACTTAATAAGGATTCTTTTAAGTAAGGTTGTAATAGGCGATCGCATTCGTCTAAAGCTTGACGGAATGTGGGTTGGGTTTCATAGAGTTGTCGTCCCATACCCACATATTGAGACCCTTGTCCGGTGAATAAAAAGGCTATTTTCGGTTGTCGTCCCTTTTCTACTTCTTGACTAAAAACGTTCAAGGATGGTTGTTTTTGATTAAAAGCAGCTAAATTTTCCCTTGCTTGTGCGGTTGATTGGGCGATAATCACCAAGCGATGATTAAAGCTTCCCCGTCCGGTATTGGCACTAAACGCCAAATCCGCAAAATTCGTTTCGGGATGGTTGCGTAACAAATTTTCCCAATCAGTAGCTAAGGTGTGTAAAGCAGCTTCACTTTTTGCCGATAACATTAAAACATGAAGCGGGCGATCGACTTCCGCCTGAGTAACCGTTAACTGGGGTGGTTCTTCAATAATGATATGAGCATTAGTTCCACTTAACCCAAATGAACTAATTCCCGCCATTCTCGGTTGTTCTGTAGGTTGCCAAGGAATAACGGTGGTAGGAATTTTTAAAGACTTAGCCGAAGCCGCTAAATCGGGGTTGAGTTCTTGAAAATGAAGATGGGGGGGAATTTCTTGATGTTGCAAGGATAAGATCACTTTCAACAAACTTGCCATACCGGCAGCAATTTCTAAGTGACCAATATTGGTTTTCACCGAACCAAGAATCAGGGGATGATTTGGGGAACGTCCTTTACCAAAAACCCCATCAATAGCCCGCACTTCAATGGGATCGCCCAAAGCAGTTCCCGTCCCGTGGGCCTCCAGATAGCTAATTTGTGCCGGTGTCACCTTGGCATTAGCCAAAGCTTGACGAATCACTGCTTGTTGTGCTGTCCCATTGGGAACTGTCAACCCACTACTAGCACCATCTTGATTAACTGCCGAGCCACGAATTACAGCTAAAATATGATCTCCATCAGCAACGGCACTGCTGAGACGTTTGAGAACCACCATCCCACAACCTTCACCGCGTACATACCCATTAGCATCTCGGTCAAAGGTTTTACAACGACCATCAGGAGAAAGGGCGCGGGTTTTAGATAAATACAGGGTAACTTCGGGGGACAGCATTAAACTCACGCCTCCAGCTAAAGCCAAGTTACACTCACCATTGCGTAAACTCTGACAAGCCAAATGAATGGTAACTAAAGAGGTAGAACAAGCTGTATCAATGGCTAAACTTGGCCCTTGCAATCCCAAAAGATAGGATAAACGCCCCGCCGCAAAACAAAAAGCATTGCCAGATCCCGTATAGGCATCAATGGGAATATGATGTTTAATTTGCCGTTTAGCATAGTCATCTATACCAATCCCGACAAACACCCCCGTTTGCGTACCTGTCAGCTTTTGTGGGGCAATTCCCGCATTTTCTAAAGCTTCCCAACTTACTTCTAACAATAGCCGTTGTTGGGGGTCAAGGGCGATCGCTTCTCTGGGGGTAATGCCAAAAAACTGCGGATCAAACTGATCAACGTTGTGAATAAAGCCCCCATAACAGGCATACATTTTATTAGGAACATCAGGATCATCATCATAATAGGCATCAATATCCCAGCGTTGGGGTGGTACTGTGGTAATGCCATCTTTTCCTTGACGTAATAACTCCCAAAATTTTTCGGGGTTGTTGGCATCCCCAGGAAAACGACAACCCATGCCCACAATGGCAATTGGTTCGTTTTGCGTCCGTTCTAAGCTTTCAATCTTTGTACGGGCTTCTTTAAGGGCAATAATAGCTTTTTGTAAAGGTGTTAAGTCTTGAGTTTGCATTTAAAATTTCTCCTTTAAGACAGCAATGCTTGTAATTCGGCGAGTTCTTGTTCCATCAGGGCTTCAGTTTCTGCTGTGGATAATCCCTCTAGTTGGGCGATCGTATTTTCTATAACTAGGCTGGCTGGTGACTCCATTGCAGACTCATCACTAGCATCGAGTTGCCAAGTAAACACTTCCCGCATTAAATAACTAACCACATCACCAATAGAGGGGCATTCAAATACCAAAGTTGAGGGTAGAGATACAGCAAGTAAGGCTTCGAGACGATGGCGCAATTGCACAGACATCAGAGAATCCATCCCCATATCGAAAAAGCCCTGCTCAATTTCCGGCACATAAGACCCACTGTGGCCTAATACCTGGGCAACTTCTTGTTGTACTTGGGTGGTGAGTAAAGCAGCTCGTCTATGAAGGGGTGCAGCTGCTAATTTTTGACAAAAATCCTCACCATTGCTGCCATCTTGACTGTCTTGGGTCAATAGCGCCTCTAAAAAAGCTACTCGTCCTTTGGCAGCAACAATCTTCCCAAAAGCCGACCAATTAATGGCTGCTACCATCGTTTGCACCGATGCACTCCCCAACAAACCGCCGAGAACTTGCAGGGCGGCTGTGGGTTCTAAGGGTTCAATCCCCATCCGTTTTAAGCCCACCTCATAACCTTGGGTAGCCATACCTCCCTCAGCCCAAGGCCCCCAATTAATGCTTAAACCTGGTAAACCTAAGGTCTGACGGTGGTAAATTAGCCCATCTAAGAAAGAGTTGGCAGCAGCATAATGAAGTTGACCCCGCGAACCCAGTAGTGCAGACATGGAAGAAAAGCAAACAAAGAAGTCTAAAGATAAGTCCTGGGTGAGTTGGTGGAGATTCCAGGCACCTGTGACTTTAGGCTGAAATACCTTGGCGAAGGTTTCCCAATCCATTTGGGAAATCGAACAATCATTTAATACCCCGGCTGCGTGAATAATTCCGCACAACTTGGGAGAATTTAACTGGATTTGGGCAAACAGTTGAGACATCTGCTGATAATCACTCACATCAGCCGCTACAACTTTGATAGTTGCCCCTTGGTTTTCTAAGGCGCGGATTTTTTGTTGTTTCTCCTCAGACTGATTTAACAGCCCTTGACGACTAGTTAAAACTAAATGACGCGCTCCCTGTTGCACCAACCATTCTGCTAGAGTGAGTCCTAAAGCCCCTAAACCGCCGGTAATTAAATAACTGCCATCACTAATTAAGGGTTGGGGTGTGGGTAATGGGGCGGAAATAGGCATCAAGCGGGCAACATACCGTTTACCATCCCGAAATGCCACCCGGTCTTCTCCAGTTTTTGCAGTCATCTCTGCGATCATGGCAGTTGCCAAAACATCCTGCTTGCCGAAATCAATTAGTCCTCCCCAAAGCTGGGGATATTCTAGGGCTATGACCTGACCCATGCCCCATAACGGGGTTTGGGCAACATTAATTTGATGGCAACTCTGACTTTTCACGGGATCTGGAAAACCCCTATCCAAACCTCTCACGCCAGTTGCTTCAAGTCGGCAAAGCCGCCCAACGCACTGGCTCCCCTGCAAGGAGAGAGGCTTTGATTTCTCCCCCTTCCCTACTAGGGAAGGGGGCTGGGGGGTTAGGTCTGGCGTTAGCTTTTCCACATGACGTGAAAAGTCAGGATGGCAACTGGTAGTGACAGCTTGAGCTTGTTGTGTACCAATCCACAGTTTAGGTGCAATTTTGCTGCTAATTTTAGCTAAGGCTTGTACTAAATACAGCAAACTGTAGCACTGAGTTTGAGAATTATCTAACCCCCATAGATAAACTACTTTGGTTACGGTTTGAGAAATATCCGTTAATAATTTTTGAAAATCATCAGCTTGGTGCGGATTAATTTGATAGTGACTAGATGATAATTTTTGGTAAATCTCACCCGATGAAACTAAAATGCAAGAGTCATTAACTACAGCAGCTAGTTCCTTTCCTACTCCTTTGTTATCACTCAAAATTAACCAAGTTTCAGTCTGAGAGGTTTTATTATCTACAGTTAAAGGACTAAGTTGCCATTCAATTCCATAACGGGCATTACTTAAATCTTGAGTAATTTTTGCTGTAGATTTTCCTGTAGCTAATAATTCTAGTAATTGGGGAATAAATTGTTTAGATTCAGGAGATAACTGGTGATGATTACTTAATTCCTGGGTAAGTTGTTCTGTCTTTCCTGCTACTAATAAATTTAGTAAAGAAGAAGCTGGTTTTGCTTTTTGGAATTGGGGTTGAGATTCACTGACCCAATAAGATTCTCTTTGCCAAGGATAAAGGGGTAAATCCACCATTTGGCAGCCATCAGGATATAATAACTGCCAATTTATTGAATGACCAAGGGTATAAAGTGTCCCCAGACTTTTCAACAGGGTTGCCCGTTCTCCAAAACCCCGTTTTAAAGATGGTAAGACCACCCCATCAACTTCTTGCTTTCTCAAACAGGCATTGATATATCCTGATAATACGGGATGTGGACTAATTTCTACGAATTGGGTGTAGCCCGATTGAATCAAAGCTGTCAAAGCTGGTGCAAAGCAAACTGTGTGGCGGAGGTTCTGACCCCAATAATCACCATTAAATTTCTGACCAGCTTGTTTATCTCCTGTCACGGTAGAGAAAATTGCTAGGCTACCTGTTTGGGGTTGGATGTGTGATAATTTCTCAACTAAAGCCTCAGCAAAGGGATCCATTTGTTGGCTATGGAAGGCATAATTAACGGGTAATTCTTTATAAAAAATATCGGGGTGTTGCTGTTGTAATTGGGTGACAAATGCTTCCAATGCCTGAGACTGTCCAGAAATTACCGTTGCCGTGGGACTATTAATGGCGGCAATTTCCAATTTACCAGCCCAAGCCGCTAATAAGGGTTCAACTTCAGTCACTGGTAATTCCACTGCTAGCATCTTGCCATTACCAGTGGCTTGCTGCATTAACCGTCCCCGGTGACAAATTAAATATATAGCATCTTCTAAACTCAAAACCCCGGCGAAATGGGCAGCAGCCACTTCTCCTAAACTATGTCCTACCACGGCTTTAGGTTCAATTCCCCAAGTACGCCACAAATGGGCTAATCCGACCTGCAAAGCAAACAAGGCAGGTTGAGCAATTTCGGTTTCTTGGAAGCGAGACTGAGACTCAGGAACGACAAACTCTGCTAATAATGACCATTGGGCATACTTTTGAATTAAAGTATCACATTCCTCAATCACAGCCCGAAAAACAGGTTCTTGGGCTAATAATTCCCGTCCCATCGCCCACCACTGGGGGCCTTGTCCAGAAAACACAAAGGCAACTTTGTGTTTGCGTTTTACCTGTTTTATTTGGGTGGTAATATCTGCGGTTGCTAGGGCTTGTAAACAAGATGGTAAGTCTTCTGGAGAATTGACGACAACGGCGCTACGATAGGACTGATGGGTGCGTCTGACACTAGCACTGTAACAAAGATTCTGCACAAATTCTGGAGTCAGTTTTTGTGCGTTAATCAAGTCTTGATACCCTAGCGCTAGGGTTTGCACTGCGGCGGGTGTATGGGCTGATAAAGGTAATAAATGGGGAAGTGTGCCAGTTGGTTGTTCAACAGGGTGGAATGATGAATATCCTTCTAAAATCACGTGGGCATTAGTTCCCGAAAATCCGAAAGAACTAACTCCGGCTTTCGCACCATACTGACTTTTTGGCCAAGGAATGAGACTAGTCTGCACCCGTAAAGGTAACTGATCAAAAGGAATGTAGGGATTAGGTTGATGACAATGCAGGCTGGGAGGAATTTGTTGATATTTGAGGGCAAGAGCCATTTTAATGATGCTAGCAATCCCCGCAGCTGCTTCTAAATGTCCTATATTAGTTTTAACTGCTCCTACCAAACAAGGATGCTCTGGGTCTCGTCCTTCCCCTAAGACTGCACCTATAGCCGTAGCTTCAATCGGATCGCCTAGAGGTGTGCCGGTTCCGTGTAGTTCTACATAACTAATTTCCTGGGGCTGGACTTGTGCTTGTTGCAATGCTTGCCGGATCAAGGCTTCTTGGGCTGGCCCATAGGGAACAGTTAATCCTTTACTGCGACCATCATGGTTAATGGCACTACCCCGGATGACTGCATAGATGGGATCATGATCTGCTAAGGCTTGGGCAAGAGGTTTGAGAATAATACAGCCAGCACCTTCACTCCGCACATAACCATTGGCACTTTCATCAAAGGTTTTACACCGTCCATCTGGGGAAAGGGCTTTAAGTTTACTTAACGCAATATTACCAATGGGAGAAAGAACCAAATTGACTCCAGAGGCGATCGCCATGCTAGACTCTTGATTCCAGATACTTTGGCAAGCTAAATGCACCGCCACCAAAGAGGAGGAACAAGCCGTATCTACAGCTAAACTCGGCCCCCGTAAGTTAAACAGATAGGAAAGACGACCCGCAGCAATATTAATACAGTTTCCGGTGAGATCGTAACCTTGAGGATTGCTATCAAACTCAGGATGGATGCGGCTATAATCATTGGTGGAAATGCCAACAAATACGCCAGTTTTCGAGCCATTCAGTTGTTCGCGGACAATTCCCGCATCTTCTAAAGCTTCCCAAGCCACTTCTAATAACAGCCTTTGTTGGGGATCCATTAATAAGGCTTCTCGCGGAGAAATACCGAAAAAATGGGGATCAAAGCGATCGACTTGGGAAAGAAACCCGCCGTAACGGGAGTTCATTTTCCCTGGAGTTTCTGGATTGCGATCGTAGAACTCATCAATATGCCAACGTTCAGCTGGTATTTCTGTAATCGCATCAACTCCCTGAGACAACAATTGCCAAAATGCTTGCGGGCTATCCGCGCCAGGAAAACGGCAACCAATACCAATAATTGCAATAGGTTCCATCTTAAAAATCCGTGACTCTACATCATGATGAACAGGAGAAATTAAAACTTCTGGCTCCTCACATCCCTTAATCGATTTAGAAATTGATATAAACTTTTTCTGAAAATTCTCACGAGGTTTATGTCAGCCAATAATTGACCTTAGGTTTTTCCTCGCTCTACAACTTCATTAATTAAATTGTTTTGTTTATAGAGTAAATGTCGGGCTTAACAAACACCTACAAAACTATAGGAATCCAATTTGATTATTGTTGACATAGCCTGTGCTTGTGCATAAATATTTAAGTATCTGTAGTGTGTATCATGGTTGTAGTGGGTATTGCCCAACGCCACTGGCGTGACTGCCGGAAAACCCCGAAGTTCTGATGCCTGGGGCGAGCTACCCCAAGGAAGGAAGCCTCCGCTAACGCAATGGCTCCCCTACCTATATTTCAGAAATCAAATATTAGTCCTATAGCTTCAACAATAACAACATCGTAATTGTGAATATAGGTGATAACAATAAATCTATTTTTACTCTAGTAAATTGAGTTATTGATTCCAGAATGATATAGGTAATTAAAGATATAATTCTCCCAAACGTTTGGCTAATTCAGTAATGGTTGGGTAGTTAAAAATTAAAACAGGATTCAAATCTTTACCTAACCATTTTTCTAATCGACCTAGTAAAATTAAAGCTTTACTAGAATCTAGATCATAATTATCAAATGATTCTTCCATATCAATATCATCTGGCTCAACATCGAGTTGTTGAGCAAACTGATCGATTAACCAACTTTGAATATCTTCTACAGAGCAGGGTTGAATAGTTTTCATGTTGTTTAGTAGTTTAGGCTAAAAAAGAGCCAACAAGAAATTTACTTCAGCCAAAATCCTATCTGACTTAATACCTAGTTTATGAATTTTTCTTTCAGTAAACCATAGGTTATTTTTAGGGAAAGATGGATTTTTATTAGTTTATCGTTTGCAAATAGTGATATTTTTGTCTCCAACTTCTGGGTGACAATTTATGATATTGGCTAAAACGACGAGAAAAGTAATAAGCGTCTGTGAAGCCAACAGCCATAGCAATCTCTGTTACTGACTTGTCGCTGTTAATTAATAATGAACGAGCTTCTAGCATTTTTCTTTCGAGAATCCAATCAATAATCGTTAATTGGGTTCGACGCTTAACTAAATTAGTTAAATATGCAGGAGAATAACCGACTGCTTGAGCAACATCATTAAGACTAATGGGTAAGTGATAGTTTTGCTCAATAAACTCAAAGATTGGTCGAAGCTGTACACAATTAGGATAAAAGTCAGCACTGGACAAAGACTTATTAGATGAGTTAGCAGGCTGATTTTCTTGTTCCAGATATAAATCTTGATCACAGGCAATGTCTGGATTATTTGTTGAGAATGTATGGGCTAAAATACAGCCTAAAAGTTCACTTCCATGTTCTAGAAACTTAATAGTGACTTCTATGGATTGATATTGTTGAGAAGAACACACCTTCTTAAAAGTTAAGGAAGTTTGTTGTTTAAGCAATTGCCAGTAATATGACCAACTTGAGGGAAGGAAATCCATCTCTACTTCATCAATGGTCATGTTCAATAATTTCTGTCTAGAATGTCCTAATAAAGAACAGGCAGCATCATTAATGTAGTAAAAGTGTCCTTGATAATCTAAACAAAATATTGCTTCCTTCACTTGATTTATCAAATGCTGGATTAAAGAAACAGATTCAGCTAAGTTTGGTTGAGAATATGTGTTAGTAGAGGAAAGATTTTGGCTGGAAAACATAGTGTTAGTTTTTTGTAATTGATTGATAGTTGTGGCTAGATAGATTTTGAACTTTGGGTGGAAATAACTTTTGTCCAGATTTTCAGGTCGTATATTTGTTGTTTTTATCTACTTATTCAGGATATAAATTACATATCTTTTGTCACTTGTGTAAAACTTCTCGCACTGTTTTTGTAGTCTAATTCAAGTGAGATGCTATCTTCTCTACGTACCAACGACGTGCGCTCAAGCGGATAACTTCTGCTCTGTCTTTCACTTTCTGCGGTACATCTACCATTCTCAGTTCCAGAAGAATTACTCCCTTTCGCTTGTAGGCGAAGATTTGGGGGTTAGGTTTGGGAAAAATTTGTACATAGCGTTAATTTAGTAGCTATGCTTTTTGTTTCACCACGAAATAGGTTATTGGTTTAATATTAAATCCTATTTATAAATAATTTAAGTAGAAATTAATTTATATATATGAAGTGCTTTGTTTAGATTTGTAATTTATAGTTAATAATTTAAATTATTGAACCTTGAACTTATATAACAATAACAAAAATAAGTGATTTATTTTTGTATTTCGATAAAAAATAAATCATAAAAACTGCAAACAAGACAATTTTGAAACCATACTAATTTGCCAATCAAGACGTTTTAAAGACCTGCCTGAGTATTGGTATCTATTAATACAAACTAAAATTGTAGAGATGGCAATGGTGATGACTGAGTAAGTCGCGGAAAAATTTATACGTAGGTAACGAACAATTAAGCGGAATAAATTGAGTTAAATATGATACATCGTATACGGCAGTTACCTTTTTCTCCTTTGTTTTGAACTTCCTTCATCACAGCATGAGGCTTGGGTCTAACTCTACATAAAAAATCTCCATTTCTGGCAGAAAATAATCCATTGTATGAGCATTCAAAAAAAAGTAACCTCAAGTTACCAATGATAAATATTGTAGGAAATCTACATCGTACGTAAGTCAATAAAGTGCAGTTAAGGCTCAAAACTTATACCAATTTGAGAAAAGACTGCGACAGATACATATGGACATACCTTGATTCTGTTCGGCTTTTTGAATTTTGAATTGGTATTAGACTGGTGTTGCGTTGAGGAACGCAGCCCAACATCCTCAAGACTTTGTTGGGTTCCGCTATTGCTATACCCAACCTACCATTCTCTTAACTTAATCGGAATTTACGGATGAGCATAAAATATTTGACGGCTGTGTTGGGATTAACTTCTGCAATTGCTCTAAATACAGTTCTTCCTGTTCATGCTGAACCTCAAGTGTACTTAGAAGTTGGGGGTCGAGAAAGTCTCGAATTAAATCCTGATACCCTCGATATTTTAAAAGATATCGGATTAACTTTTCTGAGTAGTGAGAATACCGCACTTCCTGCTCCAGGTTTTTCCATTGGGTCTGCTTTACTACCCCCTAGTTCTGTTCCTGGAGTTCGTGGAACAACATTCACTTTCCTCTATGAAGATGATTCTCTCCTCTACGTCCCTTTGGGTGGAACCGAAGAATTTTCAGGAAGTTTTGCCTTTAGTGTCGATACCAGCAAGCTCACTGGACTGGGGAGTGAATTAAGAATTGGTAACTTTTCTAATGCTTTTGATGAAACCTTTAACTTCTTTATTACCGATACATTAACCACTAATTTACGAATTTTAGATGTCACCTCATCAGGAGTTCCCAAGGTTGATCTTAATTCCCGGACTTGGGAACTTGAAGGTCTTGAACTATTCTTTTCTCAAGAATTTAGTACTTTCTTGGAAAGGGCTGGCGCAACTCGGTCTGTGGTTGGTTTGAAATTTGCTGATGCTAAGGGCGATCGCTCTTTTGTACCGGTCTCAGTTCCTGAATCTAGTACTGTCATTCCCCTATTCATTTCTATTTCAGTTCTTGGTGCAATCAATTTCAAAAATCGCTTTCAAAAACTCAACTAAGTACAATTTTCCACAAGTTTGTAGCGTGATTGAGTCACTGTAACCCTTGCTATATAAAGAAAATCTCAATTTGCTATGAACGTGTGTAACCTACATTTCTCACCAACTTCAGGCCTTTGATAGAGCAGAGGGGTGGAGGGGAAAGAACTTTTACAAGAACTCTCCCCTACACAAGCGCAGGCGTTGAGAGGTGTGGTGAGAAATTCGAGGTAAGAGTGTACTAAGCCAACGAAAAAACCACGAGAAATAATCCCATGTCTAAGTTACATACATTTTTACGAGCCAACATAATAATAGCTGCCACAGTGTTAATGCCCATCACGGCTCAAGCAGCTTCCTTTGATTATGATCAACTGACACTTTTTTCAACAAGACCAATTGACTCTAATTATGTTTTGAGTTTTTTTGGAGATGTGTCTAATAATGAAGGATATACTCTGATCAATAATGCTAGTTCTACTGCTCCAGATAGCGGCCATGTCAGTACAGCTAAGAATGCGCTTCCTGGGAACTCAGCGTATTACACAACAGGTCGTGATGCAAGCCCTGATTCGGCTACTGCTGGTGGACGTTCAGCAACACTAGAAAGTGTGATGGGGTTCCCTAACTTTTTTAAGTATTTAGAAGATAACAATATTTCTCTGAGTACTATTGGCTATAGTTATGGGCAAAAAGCTGGTCTCGATTATAGAAAAACTCTCAATTTAGGAAAAGACGAGCTAGGAAAGGATTGGTGGGCTACGCCAGATTCACCCATCGAGCAAAGAATATATCGGGCTAACCCAGGTGATACCAAAAGTTTTATCACCTTTGGGACTACTCCGATCATTACGTATAACAATTCACCTATATATTTTGCAGTCGATAACGGTGATACACCAGACTTCACTGATAATTTCAATGTCTTTTTGGGCGATCCAAAAAAACCTAATAAAGTAACTGGTTTAAGCCCTCTAGAATCAGGTCTAGCTGATGCCTTTTTAAAGGATGTTGCTGCTGCTGGTGGACTGATCCAAGAAGTCTCAGAAGATATTCTGAAACCAGATCAGGTGCAGACTTCCTTGGTTCAGATCGACGGTGAGACTTATGATATTACCTATATTGGCTTTCCTATAACTATAAGAGCAGTGCAGGGAAGTGTCAGTGTACCTGAACCATCAACTACTTTAGGTTTCATGTTATTGGTAGGAGGTGGCGTTGTTACCCAAATAAAACGACACAAAAGAAGTGTTCAATAAAGATTTTTCATGAAAATTGATCAATAGAACTTGATTTTATCAATTCCTCAGTAGGTTATAAAGAATCAGCGAATTTAGCTAAAGATTCTCCATTTCTCTGAGGAATTTCTGTTTTATAGTAAATTTTAGGAATGAATTCCTTCTAGGAATACTGAAAATTAAACTATTTGTGAAATAAAGTCTTAGCCCATTTGATTGTTAAAAATCAAAAAATATTCCCACATCATCATTTGGAGTCAAACAACTAATCTATGCGAACCCAATACCTTTCTATATTACTTGGGATGACTGCCACCGCAACCGCAACTATGCTATCCGCAGTACCAGCTCGTGCTGCAAGTCTGACTTGCGAAGCTGGCAATATATTCGATTATAGTTCAGTCCAATTTATCAAAACTCGACCACTTTCATCTAATAACTGTCTACGGTTATTTGGAGAGCGCGTGGGTGCGACAGATCCCGACCCTCAAGGATTTGTCGCATATGGATTCGCACATATAGAAATGAGTCTCAATTCTCCTAATAATCCTGCTCCCTATTATGCTGCGGGAATAGACTTTAGCCCTGAAAATCTACCAGGGGCAAGACAAGCAGCCACTCTACTTGATGACATTACAGGTTTTGGCAATTTTGCGACCTTCTTAACTAGTAATAATATTACGGCTGATCGGATTGGATTTAGTTTTGGTGCCAAAGATAGGGACTTTACCAAAGCTTTGAATTTAGGAGAGGATATCAATGGAAAAAACTATTTTTCTTCTCCTAATTCCACATTAGAAGAGCGTATCTATTCGGCTAATCCTGACGAAGTAGAAAGTTTTCTTGTGCTAGATGGTAACAAATTTATCACCTTTGGCTATAGCGATATTTATTCATTTTTGGAATATGGCGCAACCCGCGAGCCTGACGATGACACAGAAGCTATTATTAGTAACCCCTTTAATGCGTTTAAAGTTGCGGGACTTAATGGCTTAAGTAATGGTTTAGCTGATGCGTTTTTAGCAGATTTAAGAGGGAATAAAATCCAATTGGTGAGTGAAGATGCTGGTGTTGTTCCTGATTTCGTATCTGTCTCCGACCCTTTCGGTCCTCTAGATCCCATTGTCTCGATTCGTTTTCCAGTTCAATTAAGAATTGTGAATGTTCCTGAACCTTCTATAACCATTGGCTTTTTGGGGCTTGGTTTACTAGCTTTTGGCTCTCGGCTCAAAAATAAAAATCGTCATCGTTGTTAAATTCATCCTGGGGCAATATTTCTTGCGTAATTAAGACCCAAGGAGATGATAGTGATAATGACCTTCAAATACTGCTTTAGGAAAGAAAATAGTTGATATGCAAGATACCAATCCTGCTTCGTGTTCATCATCGGAAGAAACTTTAGAGATTGTTGCCTCCTCTGTTGAACAAAATAAAACTCCTAAAAAATTAAAAAGGGAATTTTAGATCCCCCCAGAGAATTAGCTTTAGTGAATGGTCGTCGAGCGATCGCCATCTCTGCGTTTGTTGAATCACAACAACGTTTGGATGCTTGGGCAGCGATCGCCAACACAACCTTGAAGAAATTTCAGCAACAATTACCAAAGGGCATTGGTCTGCAAATACTATTTGACCAAAGTCATTACGTAGAACAGCGTCTCAACGAAGTGTTAATGAATTTAATCACTGGAGCTGTTTTGGTGGTTGGCATTACCCTATTCATGATGGGCTGGAAGTCTTCGTTAATTGTTGGTTCTGCTTTACCTCTGTCTGTTTTCATGGTCTTTGCTAGCATGAAGCTTTTAGGGGTGCCACTACATCAAAATTAGTTTATAGTTAGGACTTACGCATGAACACGCAAGATCAAGGCTTTGGACACTTAGAAACCCAGTATAAAATTTTTTCTTAAGATATTTGCTTGATGGAAGCGATCGCCTAATCTAAGTCTTGACTCATCTCATCATTAATTGTGCTGAGTAGTAGCTTATATGATAATCATTAATGAGTTGGGAATGAGTAGATTTATCACTAATCAAATAGGCAACATAAAAAATGTTAGTTTCTTGCTAGACATTGATGATAATGGATCACAGGATATATGCTTCATGTCATAGTAACTTCTTGGGCAAGAATTTATAATTTAATTTTTATTTTTTATATTGCTATGATTACGTACACATAAGGCATTTGATATAGGAAATATTGCCAAGAAAATATTAACAATATTTATAAATATTATTTAAACTTACGCAAATACACTGAACATTATGGATACGTGACATTCCTAAATTATCTAGTTAATATATAACTTGATATATCACTTATTACATTCCTCCAGTTAATGGGTTAGGAAGTCGAATGTCTCGCCAAAAGAAAATAATATTTGAACAACCAAAAATTGGTCAGTTCATTCAAGAAATTAGGCTGGTTATGGGTTTAACCCAAGAAGAATTTGCAGTAATTCTTGGTGTAACTTTTCCGACTGTAAACCGTTGGGAAAATGGGCATACTAAGCCTTCAAAACTCGCTATTCAACAAATAGAAGCTTTGTTAGATAAGCTTGGTAAAGATGGTCAAAATATTTTGGCTAAATATCACTCAACATAGCTCTATTGTCCATTAATTTCTAGAAAAAGTCATAAATTTATGACTGGAGACATCTATCCATGAATTTTAACTACTTGAGATATTTTTTGCAATTTACTTCAATACCCAGTATTTGTCTCTTGTTGATATTGTCAATTTCTCAATTTTCTAAAGTATTGGCTCAAAATCCTAAAGGTGGAATTGACTGGATTGTAGTAGTAGATACTTCTGCTTCCATGCGTGGTGTCGGTGGTACAAGAAATATCTTTGCTCAAGTCAAGAATTCTATTAATGAATTTGTCAACACTGCCAAATTAGGGGATACAGTTACTATTTATAACTTTGATAGTGATGTAACTTTGCAAGCCCAAGAAATTCCTATTGTCAGCAATCCAGATCGGGGTAAGCTCAAACAAATTATTAACAACCTCAAAGCTGATGGTGTGCGTACTCACACAGGTAAGGCAGTACAACAAGCGCTCTCTACTTCTGCCAAATTAAATCAACGTCCTAATACTGCGGATAGGACTGTGAGTATAGTTTTTTTAACAGATGGATTGGAAGATGTCCAAGGTATTCCTAATCCTGTACCGATTCCTCAAAGTACGCAACTTTTACGCGAACAAGAATGTAAACCTTATGTATTTTTCGTATCTTTAGGATTGAAAGAACACGAAAAACAATTAAATGAATTTGCTAATAATCCAGCACTTTGTGGCAAAGGAAGGGTCTTACGTGACCCTGGAGGAGTGCAATTAAACAAGTTGGCTCAAAATATTAGACCAACACTAATTCAACCTCAGATTGATTTTAGTTTATCTACTGTTGATTTGCCGCCCGTATTGCCAGGGACAACGACAAAAGCGCTAAATATTAATAGCATTAGCAATGTCAATGCTAAGGTTAGTTTGCAACTAGAAGACCTAGAAAAAAGTGGTATCAGCCTAGTCTCACCAAAGATAATTAATTTAGCTGCCAATAAACAACAAGTTATTCCTATTAGTTTACAAATCCCCGTAAATGCACAGGGAGGTAATCGGAAACTGCGCTTATTATTGACGGCAACAGATAAAGCTATTTCTCCACAAACTATTGATTTATCTGTCACGATTAAACCGCAATTGTCAGTGCAACCAAGTAGCTTTAACTTTGGTTCTGTAGAATCAGGAAAAACTAGCCAAACGCAAACGTTAATAGTTAGTAGCAGCATATCTGGAACAGCTAGCTTACAACTGCAAGGCAAGACTAAAGATATTTCTTTAAAAGAGCCTTCAACATCTGTATCTTTGGCAGTCGGAGAAACTAAAATACCTATACAGATTGAGGTGGCTGATAATAGTTTTGATGGTAAGCGTAAATTCAATATAGTTGTTACTCCAGATAACCCGCTTACTAGTCCCCTCAGTGCGGAAGTTCAGATGCAAATCTTGATGCCATTGGGACGAAAAATCGTTATTTGGTCGCTATTGATATTACTGCTTTTCTTAATTACCTTAAGCATAATTTGCTTGATTCAACGTAAAACTCCTTGGGAATTAGCCCAAGAGATTGGCACTCGCAACCATCTAGAAGGGGAACTAGAACTATTAGAACCAGCCCCAATATCACCGGAAGAACAATATATCAGCCTTACCCACCAGCATAAGCAAAAAGTTAACTTGAGTGTATTAGTTCCAGCGATCGCCTCTACAAATAGTGATGCAGAATTAGTCATCAATTGGCAATCTGGGAAAAAATATGTATATATACGGAGTTTAAGCGGTATTACTTTTGTCAATAATGAAAAGATAACTACATATCAACTTTACGATGAAGACACAATCCAGGTTGATAACGTAAAGCTGCGATTTAACTGGATTGGCAATCAACGGCCCTATGAACAAAACAGTGGGCTGACAGATTTTTAAAAAAATTAGAGGAAATTAAATGTCACGTCCTACAGTTGTTTTTCGCCCTACTGTTGTCATCGGTTTAGGTGGTACGGGTTATGAAGTTACACTCAAGTTGAAAAAGCGATTCATAGATGTTTACGGTTACGTACCAGAAATTATTCGCTTTCTTTCTATCGATACCACTGAAAATATTCAAAGCCGGGAAAAATCACCTGATGGTACTAAGGTTATCTTAGAACCTAATGAACTTTATGCGATTTCCGTCGCCAATCCATTACCATTAATACGCAACGATCACATTGATGAATGGTGGCCTAGAAATATTCCCACATCCAGTTTGATTAGTGGTGCAGGTCAGATTCGCGCCCGTGGAAGGTTGGCTTTTTTTGCAAAAGTAGGCGATATCAACGGTTTAATCAATCAGGCGATTAATACTGTCAGGGAAATTCGCAGTAGTAAACAAGCATTCTCAGATAACTTTCAAGTATCTAATCGTGATGGTGTGGAAGTTTTTATTATTGGTAGTTTAGCTGGGGGAACGGGTAGCGGTACTTTTTTAGATGTGGCATTTTTAGCTCGACAATATCTTAATAGCTTTTCCAATATTACAGGACTATTTGTTTTACCTAGAGTGTTTGCTAATCTTCCCCAAACTCATCTAGTCAAATCCAATGCTTATGGTGCGCTGAAGGAGATTGAACACTTTTGGAATTTGTCACCATCGAATCCCTTAGAGATTGATTATGGTATTACCAAAGTCAAAGCCGATCGCCCTCCTTTTGATGCAGTATTTTTGATGGATGGTATGAACAAAAATGGTACTGTAGTCAGCCGTCCTAATGACCTACAAAACTTAATTGCTGATGGTTTGTATATTCAAATTGGCTCCCAAATTGGTCTAGATGCTGCCAACGTTGCTGATAATATTCGGGCTTATTTGGCTACTGGTGAAAAAGTCCGAGGAAGGAATATAAATTATTGTAGTTTTGGTTTTGCTACCTTGACTTTGCCAGTACAGCAGTATGAGCGAATGAAACTAGAAGATACGCAGAACTTATTGAAAAATGAGTTGATGGCTACGACTGCAAATATTGATGTAGACAGCGAAATTGAGCGTTTTTTACAAGACTGCAAATTAGGAGAAGCGACGACTGTATTAGATAGTTTGACAGAGAGCGATCGCGGTGGACAAATCAAACCAGAATTCCGCATCGGAGAAATGAAATATGACCGCACATCTTTACCGACGATTAAAGAACTGTACAAGCGCCAGTTAGATCAAATGGAGCAACGGACGGCTAAAGATTTGGCGATGAATTTTCATCGTTTGGAAAAGGCAGCAACAGCTACTATTTTGGACTGGTTAGAGAGGAGTCTGAACCGTCCCAATGGTTTAGCTTCTACCCTACAATTCGTGAATATTCTTTATCAAAAGATAGATGAGTTACAACAAAATGTGCAGCGCAAATCCAAAGAAGCACAATCTAATTTTTCCACTTTAAAATTAGAACCCCAAGAAGAAAAAATTAAAGAAGCCTCCGAAGCTTGGTTTACTAATAAGAATACTATTCAAGCAGCTTGTCAGAGATATAAAGAACGGGCTGACCAAAAGTGGCGGATATACCTACATTGGAAACGCTGTGATAAAGCAGCAGAACTCTGCGGAATGCTGCGAAATAAGATCGAAAAAATTCAAGAACAATGTCAACGCATACACAGCAACCTAGATAAAGTTTATCGAGATGTAGAACAAAATTACGCCGAAGTTAGCCGCCAAGGCAATTCTGATAATCCGTTTATTCATACCATTCAGCGCGTTGATTTAGAATCGAAACGCCCCAAAGTCAGTGGCGAGGATTTCATCCGTTGGTATCGAGAAAAGTCTCAAAGTTTAACTAATTGGTCTGAGAAAAAAGCGGAAGATGTGAAGGACGAAATCTTAGCCTTTATGGAAGAAACTTATCGTCCACTCACTAGTATGAACGTTGAGCAAGTATTAGCCGATGGTAACCCGGAAGATGCAGGAGAGGATTTACAACAACTTGGTAAACTTGCAGTTCCTTTGTGGCAATATCAAGATTCGGAAATTCCAGCCAAACAGCAACACGTCATTACAGAATTTTATTACTACGGAGTCGAAAGTAACAATACTATTTTTAGTAATCCACCCCTTTCTAATCGTCTACCTAAAGGCAAAGGAAATGTTTCTTTTGTACCTACAGGCGAACCCCATAAACTCACACTGTTTCGTATAGAAATAGGTGTACCTTTGTTTACCCTGAATGGGATGAAGGATATGGAGTTAGCTTATCTAGATCCAGATAAAGTCTTCAAACATCTACACCGTAATTGGACAAACTTAGCAAATTTGATTCCTCCAGAAGATGATGGTGGGGCATTACGTTGGTTTGCTTTAGCTTTAGCGCCCAATCCATATTCTTTAATTGTCAATCAAAAGCGGCAATACTTTGTACATACAGACCAAGCAAGAAAATTAGAAGATGGCATATTGCTATTGGGTGATGACCGCAGATCAGCATTTAAAGCCTTCAAAAATAATGTTTCTTTAGTTAAAGAAATTGCTCAGAAAGTTGATGAAATTACCCACGAAGACAAAGAAAAAGCGAGATTTTCTCTGGAAAGCCATATTAAGCAAATCAACGAGCTGATAAAGAATAATAAAGTCAGTTTACCAATTAAAGAACAGGTGGAACTAGAAATTCAAGAAATTGATTCCTACCTAGAAGATTTGGATGTGATTAGTTAATACATAGTGGTTTAAATCAAGCAAATATTTTCAGTTTTTCTCAGCCAAAATCAGCATTTAGAATTCCCATAGCGGTACTAGTCTCATGCCAAAACCAACTATTTTACTTGCACTCGATCCCCACAGTACCGCTTTATGTGCAGCTATCAAGCGGCAACTCGCACAACTTCCCAGCGCCCAAAGTCGGTTAATTCAGGCTTACACCCTGACTTGGGATGGTCAAACTTTTGGGTTTAGTAACGAGTTAGATCAGTTTGCTGATGCGAGTTTTGACCTGGCTTTGACAAACGCCAGACAAGCTTCTGTATCCCAATTAAGTAACCACTTCCAACAAGCGGCAAAGGATTTACAAACAACTTTAATTGATTTAATTAAATCAGTTAACCAATCTCCAGAAGCGATCGCCGCAAAAAATGCTGGAGTTGATATCAGTTCTTGGTATAGAATATACATCATGTTCTCCGCCAATGACCATCGGGCGCGAGAACTAGTATTTGAACTATCCCGCTTAATTCATTGGCTATTTAATGTCTACTTTGCCGATGTTCCCCATAGTTTAGAAGCTTTCATACTCTTACCAGGATTATTCGCCCAAGCGAGAACTGAAGATTATAGTGCAGCTTATCAACTCCTGAAGCAATTAGACGACAAAATGACTAAAGGAGTTGTCATTAGGGGTACTCAAAAAAGACCCCCTTTTGATAATTGTTGGCTGATTGACGAACGAATTGGGGAACTAGGAGTTAATTTAGATAGTTATGCTGACGCTTTTGCTGGTTTATTAACTGTTGAAGCCGAAACAGGCGGATTGTTAATTGGGGCGCATACAGTCCGGGGAAAACTTCCCGCTTACAGTTCATTCGGCTATGGGGAGTTATTTTTTCCCGCAGACATAGTTATAGACCGTTTGAGTACAGCCTTAGCAGGCGATATTATCACCCAGGAATTTCTCCCCCCAGCAAAACTAACTCCCGAAGCCAATCGCCAATTACTATTAGATGCGAAAGAATTTGTCCTCAGCGAAGATTATCATGATGCTTTGCAGCAATTAGAAAGAGACAATGGTAAACCAGTTTGGCAAGATTTTAGCCCCCGTCTTGATCTTCGTCCTGGTCAGACTCAAGAATATGGAATGGAATTGCAACGTGCTTATCAGCAATTTGAAAATAAAGAACTGATTTCATATAAGCGCACACTAGAAAGTTGCGGAAAACAAGCACAAATCGCCTTAAGCAAACTTTTAGATAGAAAAATTAATCAATATGCGGATGCTGCAACTAGTGGCTTACATGAAGCTGTTAGACTATTCAATGTTTTGAATAATCCTTATTTGGAATTGCAAACAGAGTCTATTAGCGATCGCCCAGAAAATCTGATTACAGAACTACGTGCCGCCGAAGCATTTTTAGATACTCGATTGCAAATAAAAATTAATCAAGAAAATAGCCAAAAGCTACTCAATCAATTTTTCACTCTCAAATCCCAAAGACAACAATTGCAAGACACGGCGGCTACAACTAATTCAGACGCACTTACCCAAGAGTTACAGAAAATTCAAGAACAACTAAGAGTGGTAGTTGCTGATTATCACCAAGCTATAAATGCAGAACTTGAACAAACTAGACAAACTCGCTTATTAGTAATTGAAGATGCCCGTTTCAAAGCACAAACAGAAATTAGTCAAACGCAAAAACAACTAAATTATTTAGAAAACCAATATGAAATAGCTACAGACCAATTAAATGAATTGATAGCAGAAGAAAACCGTTTTCGTTATCTGTATCTCATCGTTTTCCCTGCTGTCTTTGCTATTGTCTTAATTGGTATATTGTTGCTCACTGGGCTTTTTAGCCAATCAACCCTATGGGTATTATTACAACAAATAGGGGTTAACTTATTTAATTACCTACTTTGGGGTTTAGTTAGTATACTCGGTTACTTGGGTATTGTTTGGCTCAAGTATAGTACAAGCATCCGCGATCGCATTCAAAAAGCTCAAAAACAAATCAAACGCCTAGAAAGTAGTTTAAAAGCTACTGGCGTGGAATTACGCCGCAACTATAATGAGCAATTAAAGTTAGAATATGACCTCTACGCTCAAAATATCCGCGTTGAAGTAGCCAATCATTTAATTAAAATATCTAAACAGAAGACCGAGATTTTACGGCAAAGCTTATCTAACTTCTCTCAGTTATATGAGATTTTAATCGCTCAACATGATAAAGCATCAACAAATTATTCAGAAACTAGATTAGCTGTTTTGACCAATTCAGATATTGATATTTATTATCATCAAAATATTCTCAAAACTCTCCCAATCAATAAATTCACTAAAGAAGAAGTTAGTCGTTCTCAAGCATGGCAAATTTCCGCTACAGAATTTCAGAACAAACTGGGTTTATTTGCCAGAAAGCAGTTTGAACATTTAAGTAAGTTATCCATTGGAGATGTTTTAAAATCAGATTTGATCGCAGAAAATACAGCTAGTATTAGATTAAACCAACTTTATAACAGTGCGAAGCTCTTGTTGCGTCTTCAAGATACCGATGCTCACTTAAACCCAAATTCTCAACCAGAAATTACACTTTGGGTAGGAGCAAAAGATAAAGAAGAAATACTCCGACTTTATAGCCGCTTTAGCCGTACTGTAACTCCCTTTGTTGCGGAAGATGAAAGTAGTCTGTGCGTTTTGGTACGTTCTTTAGGTTTTCCGGTTTACTTTCTCAGCCAAATAGAGTTTTATCGAGACTGTTATGAACGTACTCAGAAAGGAGAAGAGGAAAATATTCCTGATTTAATACCCGAAGAAATTAGTTCCAGTAGAGAATTAATCTCGGCTTATGATACCTTATTGCTGGCGATCGCTCTGGAATTATTGTCTCAAGATGCACATGGAAATTATCAGTTCAAAGGTCAATTACTCGGTAAAGAACGAGAAAAAATTGCCTCAGACTTGACAAATGAGTTCAACTATCAAGAACTATATGGAGAACTTAAAGAACGTATAGAAACCTTTGAACAAGATTTAATTTACCAACAATTAGAAAAATCAGAACAATCTGCCCAAGTTTTAACCCATTACGAACGCAAGCGTTTAAATCATCTATTGTCAAAGTATAGTCCTCTAAATTAGTAGTTAGTTAACCCAAAATAGACAGGCTCAGGTAAGCATCATAAATAATTTCCCACTTTCTATTTGCAGAGAGGTTTAACTTCTCTACAATAATTTTATTGAGAAAAATCTGGGATAATTCAACGTGATGAAGACCAATACATCCAGTTACAACTCTTGGGTGATTTGTCCCAAGCCAAATCCTGTAGCGGCTTCGCGTTTATTTTGCTTTCCTTATGCGGGTGGTAGTTCTTTTATTTTTCGCACTTGGCCAAATTATCTACCTGCATCTGTAGAGGTTTGTGCTATTGAACTTCCTGGACGAGGAAGACAGATACAGTTAGCGCCTCTTCAGAAAATGGAACCGCTTGTGGATGCGATCACCTCCGCTATCTACCCATATTTAGACAAGCCCTTTGCCTTCCTGGGGCATAGCATGGGCGGCTTGGTCAGTTTTGAAGTAGCGCGTTTCCTGCAAAAACAGTATGATATTCATCCGGTTCACTTGTTCATATCCGGTCGTCGCCCACCCCACATTCCCAACTTACATCCACCTATTCATAATCTACCCGAACCAGCTTTTATAGAAGAACTACGCCATCTCAACGGTACACCATCAACCGTATTAGAAAATTCAGAACTAATGCAGCTATTTTTGCCGATTTTACGGGCTGATTTTGCAGTTTTAGAAACTTATATTTATACTCCTGAATTACCTTTAGAATGTCCCATTACAGTTTTTGGAGGATTACAAGATTCAGAAGTTAGTGGTGATGAATTGCAAGCATGGCGAGAACAAACAAAGGCTGACTTTAACTTACATATGTTCCCCGGCGACCACTTTTTTCTGCACTCTGCTCAATCTCTTGTACTTGAACAATTGGCTAAGTATTTGTCTGGAATTTAGGGGTATAGGGGTGTGGGGGTATAAATGTTGGTTGGAAACTCCCTGTGGATTTAGATAAACGGAATATTAGATATACCATTGAAGAAGAATCCAGAAGTCAGAATTCAGGAATCAGAATCAATTCGTGGGGGATTCAGACCCGCCACTAATTGTAGACCGCTAAATTTTTAATTTAGCGGGGCAGTAATTGAATCGGTCAATGATCATCTCAAAAATATCTGTCAAATTGTTCGCGAAGCGTTGCCGAGGGCTATACTCTCGTCATCTTAGTCTATTTAACTTTTTGGTTAATTTGATGGCTGGTTTAGCTGCTTATACCTATTTGCCTAAAAAACCTTCCATTGATATTTACCCAAAAGACTTATCTGCACTACCTCCTGCCATTTTTTAGTTCCATCGAACTCACGTTAATTTATGTTTTGGTATTCCCTAAACAAAAACCCCAGTTTTTTGAAAAACTGGGGTTGTTTGGAAAGAAAGTTTAAGCAGCTATAGTAATACTGCTACTAGTGATTGCGGGTTTATTAGATAACAAACCTATTTGAATTTTGGCTGCACCGCCAATGCCATCTTCATCAAAAAACAGTTGACCTGTAGTATTGTTGTAGATGAAGCGATCGCCTGCTGCTGTCGCATTACTACCGAGGCGGAAGAGTGCAGGATTAAGTGTACCCAAAGCTTGACTGAGTCCAAATTCTGTCTTGGAGATCAACATTGTATCTTGCCCGACTTTAAAATCAGTGATGATATCAAACTCTCCAGTTCTAGTATCACTCAGATAGAAGCGATCGCGGCCGTTACCGCCAATCAATAAGTCACTTTCCTGACCACCAACTAACAAATCATCGCCATTACCACCGATTAAGGTATCATTGCCGTCACCACCATACAGGGTATCGTTACCGTTACCACCTAGTAAGATATCTTTGCCTCTGTCACCATATAGGGTATCGTTACCGTTACCACCTATTAATAAATCATTACCACCCAAGCCCCGGATGAGATCATTCCTATTAGTGCCTGTGAGAATATCGTTATCTGGAGTACCAACTATGCCGCCACTAGCGTTGATCGTCAGACTCACAGATGCTGTTGCTGTGCCACCTTTACCATCACTAATACCATAAGTGAAACTGTCACTGCCAAGGTAGCCAGTATTAGGCGTATAGGTAATAAAGTCATCAGCAAAGTTACCTGGTGTACCATTGTCATTGACAACAGCAATACCGTTGACAGGAGTAGATACCAAACTCAGTTGTAAAGCATCACCATTCGCATCACTGTCATTAGTCAGGACGTTAATGTTGACAGCCGTGTTTTCATTGGTCGTAGCTATATCATTCACAGCTATGGGTGCAGTGTTTAAATTTAGCCCTACAATCACCGGGTCATGGTCTGAAGAACGGAAAGCATCAGGACTGTATAAGCTGGTTTGTTGTCCTACTGACTTGAAGTTGGTGTTGTAGTCGAGAACATTGGGTTCATCAGCATTAATATGCCACTTGACAGCACCACTTACTTGTGCAGTCAGTGAGGCATTAGCTAAAGCATGGTCTAAAGCACCCCACTGACCATCAAAAACATAGGAATAGGTGGTATTTGGCAACAGGTTGTTATATCCGGCATTTTCCAAAGCCTTAATTGGGTCTTCCTGGGCGTAGGCGTTGAGGTCGCCGAGAATGAGATAATCTGTGTCAGTAGTTCCCGTGGGATTGGTTGCTAACCATGCTGCTAAATCTTGGGATGCACGAGTCCGTGTCCCATTAGATAAACCTTGACCATCACCAGCGTCAGCGTCACCAAGATTTCCAGAACTGGAACCCTTAGATTTAAAGTGATTGATGACGGCTGTGAACTGTTCACCTGTGGAGTTTTGTCGGAAAGTCTGGGCTAGGGGTTTACGGTTATTGTTATTAAAGGCACCTTGACCAAAGCCATCGGCGACTGTGGCGGCTGCACCAATGGGAGTGACACTATTGGGTTTATAGATCAAACCAACGGCGATCGCATCCGTACCTAGTTGAGACAGTCCTGGATTAATAAAAGCGTAAGTACCCGCACCTGCAACGGCATTGAGTCCATTAATTAAATCTTGAATGGCACTATTAGCACCGTAACCATCATTTTCGATTTCAATCAGACCTACAACATCGGCATTTAACCCCAGAATAGCCGCAATTGTCTTGTCACGCTGGCGGTTGAACTCAGTCAGATTTTCTGCACCCCTTTGTTCAGAACTGGTGAAGCCGCTACCAGTACCATCACCGTTGAAGTAATTCAGGACGTTAAAGCTGGCAACCTTGAGTGTACCGCCTACATCTGGTGTGGTTGTTGGACGAGGATTGGCTGGTGTAAAGTCTACGCCTGTTGAGGTTTGAACGCGGTATCCTTCAAAGCGTTGGTCTAAAACGCCGGTGATACTAGCAACGGTATCGCCGCCCCGTAGGGTGTTGGTAGCACTTAAGGGTTCACCACCACGACCAAAGATAATGGATGCAGGGTTTTGTGTGCTGCTACCGTCATCTAAGATAATCCGTCGTTTGGCAATCTCGTCTAAATAAGCAGCGTAGCCAGCAACACTGGGGTCATTAAATTGGGTGTATTGTTCCAGCCTGCCATCCGTACCTGGTTGGTTACTAGTACCAGTTGCAGAGAGAACTACCTGACCGAAGCGACCGAGTTGAAAATGTTCGGTAACAGTTAAATCCCCACTACCAGCACTGATATTTACCCGCATCCCTTCGTAGCGTTCCAAATCTGCGACAGTCGTCACAGGTAACTGGATATTACTCACTGTCGGTAGTATGTCTGCACCCAAGTTGATAATGCTGCTGACGCTAGAAAGTTGGGTCAGGCTGCTGACACCGTTGTTGGTGCTAAATTCGCTCACAGTTCCAGTCACCCGGACTTTAGCACCAACGCTACCAGAGAACTGGCCTGTGGGGTCGAAAACAAAGATACCTTCAGAAGTTGTAGAGTCATTATCAGCGTCTGCATCTTCTTCTTGGACGAAAAAGCCATTCAGACCGGAACCACCGGGGAATGCGGCAACCACAACGCCTTCAATTGTGCGAATACCCCCAAAAGCAGAGTTAAAGGCTGTACCACTACCTTGAATTTGGTGAATTTTGGTAATGGTGAGGGCAACATCATTATCGGTAATTGTGGCAGTAACCGAGCCGATGTTAATACCGTTGTAGCTAGTATCATTACTAGTTACTGTATGGGTAATCACGCTGGTGTGTGTGCCTTCTACGAGGTCATCATTAACTGCGGTTACCGTTACAGTTTGGGGCGTATTCCAGTTAGCAGGGGTAAAGGTGAGAGTATTGACAGTAGTTGTAGTTTGAGAATCAGGGTTAATGGTGACAGTAACATCAGCTGTGGGCTGGGTATTCAGGACGATGGTGTAGGTATCCGTTGCCCCTCCTTCAGTAACGTTGGTGCTACTACCAGACTCAATTAAGGTAATGCTAGGTAATGGGGCGGTGGAAACTTTCACATCATCAATGCCCAAACCATGATCAGTACCTGGATGGTCAATGTCAACCCAACGTAACCAAATTTCCTCCCCAGGATTGAGGGATAAACCGCTAATTGTGCCGGAGATTAAACTACGGTTGGCACTTGCATTACCATTGAGTGCGCCAGCAGCCGTATTGTTGACCAAACTAGTAAAATCTAGATTGTTGACATCAACCCAAGTACCACCAGTTAAGCTTGCAGCACCAATTTGATATTGGAAATCAACGGTTTGAGGATTAGAAGTAGTACCACCACTGCGCCATTGTTCGCCGTAATAGTTAACATACAGCTGATTAACTACCCTACCAGTGTCGTTAAAAAACCTGCTACCCCAGTAAAATGTACCTGCGGCTGCGTTACCTGAACCGATAGAACCTAAAGCACGGTCTGAACCGTCTAAACCGAAGCTGTAGAGATTACCTGCGGTGTTGCTTCCAGTTGCGGCGACAATGGTTGTGCCGGTTCCGGTTCTAGCAGTATACCAACCAGCGATTGTAGAACTATCAATCCAGGTTTCTGAACCCGAACTAATCAGACTATTAAACTCTTGGGAGTAGGGAGTCTTGAGGGAAATTGCCCCGACTGGTAGAGTGAGGACTGGAGAACCAAGGGTTATGACTTCACTGCGGAATTTTTGGAAGTTATCCTGAGCTAAGTCTTTGGAAATTGTACCGTTGTTGTACCAGACGGTATCGCCGTTATCTACCAGCAATTGAATTTGGGTATCGTTGGTGAGGGAATCTGGCACTTCCACAATGGATTCAAAGCTACCGTTAGTATTCAACGCTGTTAAATCAGCAATACGTAATACAGGTGCATCAGTAGCATTACCAGTCCAAGTGTAGAGACGGAAATCATTGGGGGCTATGCCTGTAGCACCACCTGGGGGGCCAGCAATAATCAAGTATTGATTACTAGCGTTACGCTCAATACTGCGGATACCACGATCGCCTAAGTCCAAGAAGATAGGCGCACCAAAGCTAGCAGTACCAGATGTGCCGCCTGTGGTATTCAAGATACTGGTCAAATTAGTAACAGGAATAATTAGGGCATTAGTGCGATCGCTTGTTGGTTGATTGGGCGCACGGAAGGAAACGTAAGCGGTATTTCCATCGGGTGCAACTGTCAAGCCTTCAATGTTGAAGCCATTGCGAATTTCCGGCGATACACCATTTGCAGCACTCCCAGCCAGCCCTAAAAAGCCAGCACCCAAGCCATGACCGTTGTTATTATCCCAAGCAATTAAATCATCTTCGAGGAATTGATAGTAACCTTGGAATGTCAGGCTAGCACTTGCCCCTGTACCAGAAATCTGCGTGGCAAAAATCCGTTCCCGGTTGGGTGAATCGTTGCCATTACTGTTGTTGCTGTGGGAACCTGACCAGTAAATTGTGTTACCAATGCGGGTAGAAGCTTCGATGTCTACTTCACTGGAACCAGATAAGCCGAGTAATGAGGTAAAGTCAAAGCTGGCTAGTGGTAAACCAGAATTACGGCGATCGTACAGCCGAATTGTTTGGTCTTCGTCGTCAGCAACAAACATATAATTGGCATCAATAGCGATCGCACTAGAAGCGTCACTTGTCCCTGTCAGGAAACGGGTATCGGGACTAACAGATCCGGCTGAGGCGGCGTAGTTAATGATGTAGGAACTGCTGAGTGTACCGTCACTCACGGTAACGGTAATATTGGCTAAACCAACACCAACAGGATTAATTTTTAGATTACGTTCTGCACCAGTACCAGTTAAGGTCAGGTTGGCATCAGGGACAACCGCCTGATTGCTACTAGTAACTGTGATTGTCAGGTTTTCAACTGGCGTGTCAGTATCACTTAAGGTAAAGTTAATACCTAATGTCCTTGCTGGGTCGGTAGGATCGTTAATGACACCACTAATAGCACCAGCACCAATTTTGGGTAAGGGAACAGGTAGGTTTTGCCCATCAAGGAAGTCTGTTGTACTGGGATTAACTTCAATTTTCGGCGCGCCTACAGTGGATACAGGGTTAGGAATGTAAGTCCCTGGGTTACCCACATCATTACCTGTAGACAAGCGGGAATTTTGACCATCATTAATGGCAGAAAGCTGCCAGTTGGTAGTAATCTCAAAACCATCAAGATTCGCTGCTTTCGTCCAACCGCTAGCGTTTTGGGTGCGAATAGTCCCGGTGAATCCTTCATCATTGTAGGTGAGGCGGTCTATTAGCTGGCCGGTGCTGTCATACAGGTTAATCTCATCAGTGCGTCCCAAACCTTGGTTAGAGTTACCGATGATTTTTACTGAGGTGGGTAGGTTCCACGCAGTACGGAATGTCTCCGCCGCAGTTTCCGTTAAAATTACCGACTCCCCAGGCTGGACGATACCAAATGCACTGAGATTGAAGGAACCAGCAATGCGAGTATTGTCATCAAAACTCCAGCCAGTAAAGTCTACTGGGGTAGTACCAAGGTTGGTAAACTCGACGAATTCACCATTAGCACCGGTGTACATATACTCGGTGATTTGGACATTGACATTGGTGTTGGGTGGTGCGTCGTTGTCGGTAATATTTACATTGATGTTAGCGATCGCAATCCCGTTGTAATTGGTGTCACTACTACTAACATTGTGGGCGATCGTGCCAGTGTGTGTACCTTCAATTACATTGTCATTGACGGCAGTCACCGTTACAGTTTGGGCTATATTCCAGTTTTGGGAAGTGAAAATCAAGGCTGAAGAACTGGTTGTCACCTGATTATCAACAGTGATGTTAATTGTGACATCTGCTGTAGGCTGAGTTTTCAGGACTATGGTGTAACTATCTGTCACACCACCTTCAGTTACATCTGTGCTACTACCAGATTGAGTAATGGTTATACCTGGTAGGGGTGTGTTGTTAATGTTATAAAAGCCTGGGTTGCCAATATCACCACCTGTAGAGGTGCGAGAATTCTGAGCATCATCGACAGTAGAAAGCTGCCAATCAGTATTAATAGTAACAGCACCTAAATTCCCCGGCTCAGTCCAACCACTCCTAGTCTGGGTGCGAATCGTCCCTGTAAAGGTTTCATCTCCATAGGTGAGGCGGTCTATGAGTTGACCATTGTTATCGTACAGATTAATTTCATCACTCCGTCCCAAATTTCTTGTCAATCCGCCAATGACCTTGACATTAGCAGACAATCCCCAGGCGGCGCGGAAATCGGCTTCAGTCGCTTCTGTGAGGATGACTGATTCTCCAGGCTGCACAATTCCAAAGGCACTCAAACTAACAGTGCCATCTGTGCGACCGCTATCATCGTAACTCCAGCCAGTAAAATCTACGGCGGTAGTGCCAAGGTTGGTAAACTCCATGAATTCACCGTTAGTACCTTGGTACATATACTCGGTGATTTGGATGTTGGGTAAAGGCTGAGAAAGTGTGAATGATGAACGCCAATTGGTAATGTCGGTGATGGTGGAACTAGCTGTCCAATTTACTGGGTTGGAGATAGCCGCTAGTAGTTCTACCTGAGTTCCCACAGTAGAACCGCTATAGTAGCCGTTTGTACCAGTGATAGCCACTGTTGTCTTGCCAGTTTCTAGTGTGCCACCGTTTGTCACAGTGGGTTCAGCAGATGTGGCAGCACTAGTTGCATTAGTCCAGTTACCAGAACTCAGCGCATAAATTAAAGTTGGACTGGCTAATGTTCCTGTATAAACAATCAGCGAGTCACCACTAGCATTGAGGGCAAAATTACTAGGATTATTGGAGTTAAACCCTGGTGAATTACTACTGCTGCCATTTGTCCAAGTGAGAACTGTACCCGCAGAGATGTCTTGAGGCGCGGTATAAGTGAGAACTCCCTCCCCAGTGCGGAAGCTACCACTAGATTGCCAACCGTTATCTGTAATGTTGAAGGTTGTACCAGCACCAATGTCCACAAGTACCACTAAACGGATGCTATCAGGATTAGTGGTGTTATAACCAGCGATCGCAATATCTCCAGGCTTCAATGTTGTAGCTGTCATAATGATTAATAAGTAAGATGGTAAAAATCTGCAAAACCAACACAAAGCATCGCCCTGCCCTTGAATAGGGCTGGCTAGCTTGTGATATTTTCTTTAGCTAGGAAAAATTAATTCTTAGTAATTTTGTCCGTGTAAATAGGCACTGGAACTTTACTGAATTCAGATTAAGAGAATAATAGGAAAAGGTAAAATAACTAACTATTTTGGAAAAACAGTATTTTAACCATTAGTTCTTTTGAACTTATTTTTTTCTTAATCTTCAAATTCCCATAATTCCTTTCAGGACTTACGCACCCAGATTTTCTGTTGAGACGGGGTGTAAGGGTGTAAGGGTATAGGGGTGTAAGGGTTTCAAACATTTATACCCCTATACCCCTATACCCCCATACCCTTCTCCAAACCCTTGATCTTTCGTTTTCATGGGTAAGTCCTATCTTGAATAGTCAAGTTCTCTGATTGTGATGAGTGCGGAGTTCCTAACTCCCAGCGCCTCTTGCACCATTCATGATGTGTACCTAAAAATTTGAGGATTAAATATTGTGGTAAATGTTCAGTTAGTGGGCTTCGCTTCTCTCGCGGCTGATACCTATGCTGATGGGCCAGCTTCTGGTAATGGTATTTCCGGAAACGGTAGGACAGGCCCTTTCCCTGGACAGCCAGTGCAGGGCTTTAGTGCAGTACAATTCGCCAATAGTGGCTCATTTTACTTCTTGTCCGATAATGGCTACGGTAGTAAAGATAATAGTGCTGACTACCTACTACGTATCTATCGTTTAGACCCGAATTTTCGAGGCGTAGAGAATGGTGATGGCAGCGTTAAGATTTTAGACTACATCCAACTATCTGACCCCAATAACAAAATTCCTTTCCAGATAGTGAATGAAGGTAGTGCTGACAGATTACTGACAGGCGCAGATTTAGACATTGAGTCTTTTGTCATTGATAAAGATGGTTCTATCTGGGTAGGTGACGAATTTGGCCCCTATTTACTACATTTCGATGCTACGGGTAAATTGTTGGATGCACCTATCGCCACACCAGACCGCTTCAAGACTTTAGATGGTACAGCACCTGAAGTTATCGGACACCGGGGTGCAAGCGGCTTTCGTCCAGAACACACCCTAGAGTCCTATAAGCTGGCTATTGAACAAGGTGCAGACTTTATCGAACCAGACTTGGTTGTGACAAAAGATGGTGTGTTAATTGCTCGCCATGAACCTGCTTTAGCGGTGTTGAACGCTGATGGTAGTGTTAATTTCAGCAATACAACCACGAACGTTTACCAAATTGCCAAGTTTAGCGATCGCCTAAAAACGGTAAATTTAGATGGAACAGAAATTACTGGTTGGTTTGCCGAAGATTTTACTTTAGCGGAAATCAAAGAATTACGAGCCATAGAGCGTCTACCTTTCCGTGACCAATCATTCAACGGTCAATTTACCATTCCCACCCTGACAGAAATTATTGACCTGGTGAAACAGGTAGAAGCCGAGACTGGGAAAAAGATTGGTATTTATCCAGAAACAAAGCATCCTACTTATTTTGCTCAAGAAGCTACCTATGTAGGGACAACAGAGAAGATTAACCGCAATATCAGTCAGATTCTCATCGATACCCTCAAGGCTAATAACTTTACTGATCCTAGCCGGATTTTCATCCAGTCTTTTGAAGTTGGCAATCTTAAAGAGCTGCATGATGTGATCATGCCTAATGCTGGGGTCGATATTCCCCTGGTACAACTGTTTGATGCCATTGACGTTGATATCAACGGTAGGCTCATAGAAACTAGACCCTATGACTTTATCGTTAGTGGTGACACTCGCACCTACGGCGATTTACGCACTCCAGCAGGCTTGGCGGAAATTGCTGAATATGCTGATGGTATCGGCCCCTGGAAGCGCATGATTGTTAGTGTCAGAGGTACTGATGCTAATGGTGATGGACAAGCAGATGATGTCAATGGAGATGGCGCAGTCAATGATGCTGATAAGACACTGTTACCGCCAACTACCTTAGTTCAAGATGCTCACAATGTTGGTTTGCAGGTTCACCCATACACCTTCCGTGACGAAGAGCGTTACTTAGCGGCGAATTATCAAGGAAATCCAGAACTAGAGTATCAGCAATTATTTCAATTAGGTGTAGATGCTTTATTTACCGACTTTCCCATTACAGCAGATAGAGTACGCGACCTACTGAGCCTCCCTGGAAACAATATAGTCCGTTCTCCCCAAAACCCTGATGTGCTTTCAGGAGATGCTTTAGCAAATTTGGGTGGTTCTAGAGGTTTTGAAGGTGGCGCAATTAACGCCAGCAAGACCAAGCTCTATATGCTTCTAGAAGGAACAGTCCAAGGTGATCCTGTAGGTGCATTACGGCTGAATGAATTTGACCTAGCAACCCGTAGCTATACCAATAATTTACGCTATTACAGGCTGGAAAATCCTGCTCATGCGATCGGTGAAATCACCGTCATTAATGATAATGAGTACCTAGTTATTGAACGAGATGGAGGTCAAGGCGCTTCAGCTAGATTCAAGAAAATTTACAAAATCAACCTGTCTCAAACAGATGCTAATGGCTTTGTAGCTAAACAAGAAATTGCCGATTTATTAAATATCCAAGACCCTAACGACCTGAATAGGGATGGTAAAACAACCTTTGACTTCCCTTTTACCACCATTGAATCTGTTGTAGTTGTTGACGCAAACACTATTTTGGTCGCCAATGACAACAACTATCCATTTTCCGTTGGTCGTCCTCCAGCTATAGATAATAACGAAATTATCTTATTGAGGTTAGAGCAACCCCTCAATCTTGCACCTGGTTTGGGACAGCCACAAGCTACAGAAATTAAGTTTGGCTCTCCTAGTAGCGATGAGATTACGGCGGAACCCGGTCAAATATTATTCACGGGTGATGGTGCAGATACAGTAGATTCCCCTGGGAATAATAATATCTCCACAGGCAACGGAGATGATACGGTATTTGTAGGTAGTGATGCTTCTGTCTCTACTGGCAATGGTAATGATCAAGTCTTCATTGGTGTGAATGGCCCCGCCAGCAATACTACAGCTAACGGTGGTAATGGTGACGACGAAATCACCGTGATTGAAGCAGGTGGAAGTAATAACCTTTTTGGCGCAGCAGGTAATGATACTCTGCAAGTCATCGAAGGTTCCCGTCAATTCGCCTTTGGTGGTTCTGGTAACGACACCCTCACCAGTAACGGTAGTTATAACCGTCTGAATGGTGGTTCAGGAGATGACAAATTATTCTCGAATGTGAATGACTCTTTGTTCGGTGGTGATGGTGATGATGTGCTATTTGCAGGTCAAGCCGGTAGTAATCGTCTGAGTGGTGGCGCTGGTGCTGATCAGTTTTGGATTGCTAATGGTAGTTTACCAATTAGCAAGAATACTGTGACGGACTTCGCTGTCGGTGTTGACAAAATTGGACTGGGTGGAGTTGGTGTGACGCAATTTAGTGCTTTGAGTTTGGTACAGCAAGGCGCTGATACTTTGGTGAAGTTAGGCGCGACTGACTTAGTTGCATTACAAGGAATTACCGCGACTAGTTTGACTGCGACTGACTTTGTTTTTGCTGTCAGTGTGGTGGGTTAGTAATGCGGTAATAAAAGATTGAGTATGCGAGGGGATTATATTCCCTCGTTTTTTACATAAAGTTGGTTTTTTCTCAACGCAGAGGCACTCGGAGATTTACGCGGAGGTACGCAAAGTTATCTAAAAAGTAAGCTATTTTGTAATACTCATTGGCATATTTTTTGTCGTTTCTATGGTGGTTAGGATGTATTTTAATCTTTTAATAATCTATCGATAAACATTTTTTAATTGTTGTATGGGTTCATATTTATTGGTGATTAATTATTTATTAATGCCGCAATAATTGAGCTATTTATATACAAGAAATAGGCGAAAAATATAGTATATGATTATTAACGGCACTTCTGGTGTGGATGAGTTATATGCCAACAAAGATAACCAAGTTTTTGGTTGGGAAGGCGATGATATTCTAGATGCTTCTAACGGTGAAGGAAATAATTTATTAGCGGGTGGTGCTGGTAGCGATCGCCTCTTTGCCAACAATAATGATACCCTCAAAGGTGATACGGGAGAAGATTATCTATATGCGTTGGGTAGTCTAGGTTTCAATACACTAGAAGGTGGCGATGATAACGACCAGCTGTTTGTGGTCGAGGGTGGAAATAACACCCTGGATGGAGGACAAGGAAGCGATCGCCTGATAGTTTTAGACGGTAGTGGTTACAATACCCTCTCTGGGGGACTGGGAAATGATTTATTAGATGTCTCTAACGGTACGGGTAATAACATCCTCTATGGTAATGAGGGTGATGATATCCTGATTGGTGGAATCAATACTGACCAATTATTTGGCGGTGCTGGAGATGATTTACTCTTCGGTGGTAGGAGAGGTAGCCAATTAACTGGAGGTACAGGTGCAGACAGATTTCTCCTCACCAGTGCAGCAGTTCCCGAAATCCCCATCGAAGTATTAGATTTTACTAAAAATGACGATAAAGTCATAGTTGCCGGCATCCCTGAAGTGCGGACATTCCAAGATTTGCAATTACAGCAGACCGGGGCTGATACAGTTGTCAAAGCTAGAATAAATAATACTGTGCGAGAGTTAGGCATTTTGAGAAACATCCAAGCCAACACTCTGACACCAGATGATTTTGACTATACAACCGCTATTTTCTCCATTACCAACTCTTCTGCCACCGAAGGCAATAGCATCACCTTCATCATTAACCGTACAGCAGATACCCAAACTCAGCAAACTGTGACGGTATCTACATCTATAACCACAGGAGACACAGCTAGTAATACTGACTTTGTAGCCAAAACCCAAACCCTGACTTTTGAACAGGGAGAAACCCAAAAAACTTTTACTGTAGACACCACTCAAGATTTCTTAGTTGAAGCAAACGAAAGCTTTACCGTCAGCTTGAGCAATCCTACGAATGGTGCAATTCTCAATCCTACAGCAGCTACAGCTAAAGGCACTATCAACGATGATGATAATGCAGGTGTCATCATTACCCAGACTGGTAATAACACTATAGTTACAGAAAATGGGACAACTGATAGTTACACCATAAAACTCACTAGTCAACCTACATCTGATGTCATTATCAATATCAGTAATGGTCAACAAATTCGTACTAATCCCAGAACTTTAACCTTCACTACCGAAAATTGGAATGTAGCGCAAAATGTCATTGTAACAGCAGTAGACGATTTCTTAGTAGAAGGTGACGGTAATGATACTATTAGCCATACGGCTATAAGTAACGATGTTAATTACAATAACATTCCCATAAATTCTCTAGCAGTAGGCATCACTGATAACGATATCCCATTATTTCAGAACCCTAACAGTGATATCTTTACCATCAAAGGCAACAGTAACAAAGTAAATCTCCAAGTCAGTCTTACAAGACGCAATTCCAATTTCACCAATGAATTGAGTGTTTTTACAGTAGATGATGCTAATGGCACTATTAATGGTATTGTTCCTGGTGCAGCAGGTTACACTGAAGCAGCGCTACAACGTGCCAGAGTAATTTTCTCAGCCATAGCTAAAAACCCAAACGGATTTAACCCCAATAATCTAGCCAGTTTCTTGGAATTTAATTCTGGTGATAATTTGAGGTTTTATTTAGTCAGAAACAGCAGTACCGATGCCGTACTAGCAGGAGTCACACCTATCTCAGATGTAGTATTGGCTAATTCCTCAACCCAAAAAATTACTAACTTAGGAACAGATGGGTTTTCCTTGGGATGGGAAGACGGGTTTGGTAATAGTAGTGGATTTGAAGATTTAGTAGTCAAGATTCAGACGACAAACCAAACTTTACCTTTAGGTGTAAATTTACAAAGTCAAGCACAAGGAGAATTGATTGATTTACGAGGCGTGACACAATTAGTAAAAGCTGATTTTGTTGTTAATAGAGATGCTGCTTTCAACAACTTCATCGGCTTCTATCAGGTGACTGATGAGAATGGTGGTATTGACACCAATAATGATGGTTCCGCAGATATTCTCCCTGGACAATCTGGTTATACTCAAGCTGCTATTCGTGGTCGTGTTCCTGGGATTGATTTGGTCGTGAACAATAGAGGAACTGCAACTTATACTGGTACTTTCCAACCCGGTTCTTTATTTGCACCATTCATCATTATTAATGGTAGACCGCAGACAATTTTAGATAACAATCCCAATAACGACCCAGCCGTATATTTTCCATTCTTGGGCGCTAACCGTAATAGAGTTGATCATATTCGTCTATTGGCAAACAATGTCTTTGGCTTTGAGGATTTACCAAATGGGGGAGATAAAGACTTCAATGATATGATTGTGCGAGTCAATCTAAGTATTGCTTGAGATATTAGGACTTATACTGCAATACGGTTCAGTTAAGAGAATGGTAGCGGAACCCAACAAAGTCTTGAGAATGTTGGGTTCCGTTCCTCCACCCAACCTACACCAGTCTAGGTTTTTGCCTTGACTGAACTGTATTGAAATATACCAAGATATTTTTTATCTGGAAGTCCATATACTCGAAATTCACGAGTATTTCGCTCAACCCACCCCTACAAACTTTGGAATTAAGTTAACGTGCGCCTTTGTTGGAGACTCACGTTAAGTTATCAGAATTTTGTGAGAAATCTGGGTATATTAAAAACAACTACTAAGCAATACAGTTTTCTGCAATTTTAATTGCATACTTAGACATTTCACCTATTCAGGATGAACTTTACACTGCCATCATCATATTTGTGATGAATAAGGACAGTGATATGGCTATTACTATTTTAACAGTCAATACTACAGCCGATCAAAATGATGGTAGTGCTGCTAATGGTTTATCTCTGCGGGATGCAATTTTAATTGCTAATGCTAATCCGAATACTGAGTATGAAATTCGGTTAACTGGCGGTGTAACTTACAATCTTACGTCGAACGGGATTAATGAAGATAATGCCTTCACAGGAGATTTAGATATTAAGAGCCGTAATAATGTACTTTATATTGTCTCAGTTGGTGGTGAGAAAGCCACTATTGATGCCTCTGGTTTATTAAATAGCGATCGCGTTTTTCATGTCCTCAGTGGAGGAGAATTAAGCTTACAGAATGTAGTGGTTACAGGCGGTGGTATTTCCGATCATGGTGGAGGTATTAAGGTCGATCTAAATGGCTTTCTTGATGTTTCTAATTCGACCATTACAGGCAATGCAGCATCCGGCTTTTTTAATAAAGGAGGAGGCCTTGCCAACAGTGGGTTAACTTACATACGCAACGGTACGCAGATTAGTAATAATATTGCCTTCGGTAGCTCCAGTCAAGGAGGTGGTGGCATATACAATAACGGAACACTAATTGGAATTAACTCTACAATTAGTAATAACCAAGGAACCGAAGGTGGCGGCATCTATACTATTAATGGCTCACTGACTCTGATCAATACTACCCTCAGTGGTAATAGTGGTGCTGATGGTGGCGGTATACGCAGTAACGGAACTTCCGTTGCTTTATTTAATACTACACTCAGTGGCAATAGTGCAAGTGATGAAGGTGGTGCTATATACGCTTCTAATGGCGTATTGAACTTAATCAATAGCACTGTCACCAATAATAGGATCACTACCTCCATATTTGGGTCTGGTGGTGGTGGTATCTATAATCTGAGTGCGACAGTTAACTTGAGAAATACAATTGTTGCTGGAAATATAAGTAGTAATGCTCCTGATCTTCTTTCATCCAGTTTAAGTTCAGCCATATTCAATGGTAACAATAACAACCTCATCGGTAATATAACTGGTGCTAGAGGTACAGTAGGCACAGGTACGGATATTGTTAACCCTAACCCTTCAAGGGGCGACAAGCAACCTAAAGTGCTTGCTGTATAAGCTTCATAGCCCTT
>NZ_CAWUDJ010000040.1:0-59775 GCF_963920875.1 Anabaena sp. CCY 9910
GTTATGACTTCATCCTCAATGCCTTATCTGTCGCAAACATTTTTTGAATTGGTATTAGATAAATGGAATCTCAAATACAAATAGAACAGGTCATTAAAACTCTGCAACAGGATTTACCGACACTGTTTGAGCAAGATATATCTTACGATATTTATACGCCAGATATTTACTTTCAAGACCCAGTAAACAAATTTAAAGGCAAATTTAACTACAGGATTATTTTTTGGACTTTACGGTTTCATGCCCAGTTATTTTTTACCGAAATATATTTTGATTTACACGAAGTAGGACAGTTGGATAAAGATACAATTTTAGCCAAGTGGACAGTGCGGGGGACGTTGCGGGTTCCCTGGCGATCGCATATTTTTTTTAATGGTTACTCAACTTACAAATTGAGGCAAAATAATTTAATTTATGAACATATAGATACTTGGGATCGCAAGCCCGGAGAGATTTTGCGGCAGTTTTGGATAAAGGGGGAAGGTAGGTAATTGGGTTTTAAATCTTGAATTTGTTAGCCTGTTTCATCTAAAGGTAAAACATCGTGAAAATATTTATAGTCGATGTAGCGATGTCCATCAGATGTATGGTGAAAAATATCAACGAAGCGACTGTTCCATAAAATATTACTAGCCGTATAAGTATGACGGGCATGAACTACTTGGGCTACTGTTTCATCAATACCACTGACTGAAATCACTAGATTTGTGTTTGTTTGCATTAGCGACTCTGCTGACATTCCATATAAAGGGCTGAACTCATCTATGGGATGCAGTGCTAGCCAGCTTAATGTAAAACTAGGTGTCTGATTTCTTAATAGTTTTAAATCGTGGAAACGCCGAATAAATCCTCCTTCTGCTGTGATTTCATCACGCATTAAGTAAACTCGCATCTGGGCTTCTAAAATTAAATTGCGTCGCTGGTTAGCAGTGCGAAACATCAGCGTTGGTACACCATTGTACGGTGTGATGACTGCAACACGGCTAAATATGACACGGGCAGAAGGGCGAGAAAAACGAGCAAACGCAAGTCCTGTCATAACAGCAATTCCCACCAAACCAATCATGGCTTCGATGGTGACAATAGTATTGGCATATAGTGTTTTGGGATACATTGCACCATAGCCAATGGATGCGAGTGTCTGCACGCTGAAGAAAAATAAATCCAAAAAAGAACCAGGTTTAGCATTGGCTATACAATCTCCTCCCAGCCAATAAGCTAGGGCAAATATGAAATTAATTGCTAGATAAGAAATACAAATTAGTAATAAAAAGCCAGTCCAAGGAATAGTTAGCAGTAAATGATAAGGATCTCGCCAGTAAGAATGCCATACACCCATGCCAATAATCTCAAATTGTCCGTTCTGAACTTTAATTTGAACTCTATCTGGTTGTTTCTTTGCAAGTCTCTTCAGTCGAAATTTCATCGGAAGTAGCCACAAGAACGGCAAATATTAGTATTATTACTAAATTACCGCTAATAGTCATGGTGAATTTTTTCTAGTCTGGACAAGTAGTAAATGGGTAATTGGGAATGGGTAATGGGTAATTGATTTTAGCAATTACACCAATTTGAAAAAAGAATCGAACAGATACATAAGGACATACCCTTATTTTGTTTGGCTTTCCTTACGGGCGAATTTTTTCGGCGCAGCCTTACCGTAGGCTAGGAGTGAATTTTGAATTGGTATTACCCATTACTCATTACCAATTCCCATTGCTACAACTTTAATCAGCAAATACACGTCCTAAAAATTCTACTATTTCCGCCCAAGCAGAGGTAGTCGCAGCAGAATCGTAGCGATAACCGTCATCGCGCATGAAGGTATGTTCTGCTTCATATAAAACTACTTTGTGAGGTACTTTAGCATCTTCAATGGCTTTAATTAAAATTTGGCGATCGCTTTCTGGTATGTGAGGATCAAGTGTACCCAGTACTAGCAATATTTCGCCAGTGATTTCCTTGACTCTGTGGATAGTATCCGCTACTCCTTTACCCAACTTACCACTGGGAATCCCTGTAGGGTAGCAGCAGGCGGAGGCTTTAACTTCGGTTTCAAAAGCTGCACGAAAGGCTAAGTGTCCACCTATACAAAAACCAAGGGTACCAATTTTATCGGCATTAACAGTGCTTTCCGCCTTGAGAAAATCAATTACAGCACGAGAATCTGCATCATATTCAGCGATCGCAGTTCGTCGCGCATTATCATTACCCCGCATTCTCCCAAGATCATCCGGTTCAATTACTAGTCCAATTGGCTCAAGACGATGAAAAATCTCTGGTGCTGCCACTACGTAACCAAATCCAGCTAAGTAGTTAGCTAGACGAATTATTGGGCTACCTAACTGATAAATATCACTATAAAATACAATACCTGGATAAACTCCTGCTGGTTTTGGAGATGCGACATAAACACGCATTAAACTGTCATCTACTCTCAACTCCACATTGCGCTTAGTGATTTGCACTGTTTTAGCTCCGTGTTATGTTTGCTTTCATTAGCTTTTACACCAGGGAATAATAAAATCTGGATTTCTGCATAACTTCCCATAACGTACTTGATGTATATATAAACAATTTGTCAATTATTTTTAATTATCAATTTAAAAGAAAATTCTGTTTGCTACTATTAATAACTAGACTTAAGGTAAAGTTAAGCACTTTGTATAAGCAATATAATATCTAAAGTCATGAAAAATATTAATTCTGTACAAAAACCACTCGGTGAAACAACAGATGTAGAAGTTTGGCTGAGTAGAGCCGGCTTAAAATTTGCAGACTTGGGTCATGATGATGCTAGTAAAGCGATTCGTAAGCAGTGGCGAGAGTATCAAGCAGCCGTACAGAAATGCTGTGTTACGCTGCATCAGCCACCAGAATGCGTTCAACTAAGTGGTGATTATGCCAAATTGAGAATACCCGGTGATAAATTAATCGCCAACGATGAAAGTATCCTCAATTCATAGATAAGCTGTGGCACATTTAACTAGCACATCTTTTTGTGTCAACTGTTAAGTAAGTTGCGTGGTGGGATAATTCGCCCTTCGTAAAACTGCTTTTCGAGTTTGCTTAATCCCCGCCATATAACTGCAAAAGTAATTGGTGTGACTGTCTCAATGAGGATAGCCGGAATTGATGACGCGTCAAAAAATAGTGTGATTAAGGGAGTGCTTACCAATGAGATAACTGTAATTACTCCACTCCATAATCGTAGTTTCTGGATTTTAGCTAAAGCATTTCTACAACTGGCACATTTTATTGTGTGTGAATAGTATCTTTCTAGGAGTTGTTCTTTGGGTATGGCTGGCGAAAAACTTTCCCCAGGAAATGGTTCAGCGTTGTAATTGTTCACCCACTGGCGCAGTTCAAACACAAAACTGTCAGCTTTCGTTGGTAGGTAAAACGCTTTTGTAAAGTTAGGACTACCCCCTTTGGCTTGGAGATATCTTTCTTGATAGTGGAGAAAAATTTGGTCGTCTTCTAAAACACCATTTTGTCCCAGATGATAGTACCAACGTGGTCTTAATTTAATAAAAATCCCTGGTAGTTTGGAAGGAAACTTAAAAGGAAACCGAGCAAATAAACGACACTCACCTTTACGAATAGGTGTAGCATAGACAACAGTTAAGATGCGTCCTCGTTCGCTGTTGATATCATGCCACATTAAAGCTGGTGCAACGAAAGTTGTAGATAATTCTGATTGTCCGGCTTTGATGCTTTGATGCCAAACACCTTTGAAACCATGTTTTCCAGATGCAACTACCTCTAGTTCTAAGGGAGCAGCATTTTTCCGATTTCCTACAGTTTTGTGATGAGTATAAGCTAAATGACTGGGGTCGAGTATGTTTTCTAAAAGTGTGAGGGCATCATAAGGCACATCTCTAAACGTATTTATGATGACCCAACCATCAGGAGATTCTTCTAATGGTTCAACTACAGGAATTTTAGTTTTGGCTGCGTTTTCTGGGTTGCCTATGTAAACAAATAACATTCCTTGGCGTTCTGTGGTCAGCCAAGATGTCACACAAGCGCGCTGGGAAGTCTCAGCTTGTCCGCCTTCAGGTTGTTGAGGTATGCGCTGACAACTACCATTTCCAGCGAAACTCCAACCGTGATAGGGACACTCTAACAGTCCTTCCTCATTAATTCTGCCTTCAGAAAGTGGCGCTAAACGGTGAGGACATTGATCTTCAAACACTTGCCAAGTCTGAGATTGCTGATCCCACCAAATGACAATATCTTTACCTAATAAGGTAAAAGCTGTGGGTTTCGATTTATCTAAATCTTCTAAGTAGTGGACTGGATACCAAGCTTCATGCCAATCAAAACTATGAGGGTCACTACCACCTGGCAATATCTGTTCTAAAGTTGGGTTAGTGTTAACCATGAGTGTTAATTTATAAATATTCAATATTATTTACAAAATAGTACATTAAACTACAAATTTACGTGAATAGTGTCTTGAGTGACACGATGTACTGTGTAGGATATGTACGCCGATATTGGCTCAATTATAAAGAAAAAATTAATATTTGTTCGTGCGTGTGAGCGATCGCCTTCGATGGCGTGAATCATTTCTAATTACTACTGGCTTCTTCCTGGGGTGAGATATTGGGATAGCTAAGTTAAACTTTCATAACCGTAGCGATCGCTTTTTTGGGAAAATTTACTGCACAATGATGACAGTGATCCGTTTTCAGTTGTCATTGGCCATTAGAGGCGACTTTTGTCCATAATTATTAGTTCTGCCTCCCTATCCGCACCCAAACCCTACAACCTGTTCCCATCTTCTAGCATTGGCAACTTCTCTCTTGAGTCCCATCTCTGCTTGACGATACTTTCATCTATTACGAGATGGACATTTATAGCAATTTTAAGCTAAAGTTGTAATGAGTTTGTTTTAGAGTAAGGTGTGACGGAACAACCTATCAAGAAGCAGAAAAATTATTACCTCAAACTGTGATTACCGCACTACACAAAAGCCACAACACAGTTAGAGGTAAGGCATTGTTATTTAATATTTTCACATATATACAACAGCAATAACCATCAAACTGGGAAAGATCCCCAATAGTAAATAGACATAAATATGCAGCAACAGGCAATATCGACAAAACCAATTCGTTCTCTAGAAGATGCTCTTGAGCGTTGTCAGCTGTTGGGTATGCGCGTCAGTCGTCAGCGCCGCTTTATTCTGGAACTGCTGTGGCAAGCAAATGAGCATCTTTCTGCTAGAGAAATTTATGATCGCCTCAACCAACAAGGCAAAGACATTGGTCATACATCTGTATATCAAAACCTAGAAGCATTATCAACTCAAGGCATTATTGAGAGTATCGAACGTTGTGACGGGCGCTTATACGGTAATATTAGTGACTCTCACAGTCATGTTAATTGCCTAGATACTAACCAAATTTTGGATGTGCATATTCAACTTCCAGAGGCATTTATCCAAGAAGTTGAACAAAGAACGGGAGTGAAGATTACAGATTACAGTATCAACTTCTATGGATATCGGCATCCTCAAGAGGAAGAGTAGGGAGGCTGGGAGAAAATTGTACAGACGCGATTAATCGCGTCTCTCATAACTCACTTTTACCAAAAACCGTCTCATCATAGGTCTCGTGGTCTAAAATTGTCGGCATAATTACTTCACCTTCCAAGCTTTCAATTAAGCCGGTATCGAGACTATTTTGATGCCAAAACTTAGTTTTCTCTTTGGTACTAGAAATACTAAGGTAAGATTGCTTGGATAATAAACTTTTCACTACTTGAAATTGTTCTAGAGAAAATAATGCGCCGTGGAATTGGGCAATTTCTCCTTCAGCCTCGGTGAGGGGAACATCACATAAACAAGCATTGGTAAGATTGACAGTTTCCAAGCTGACATCAGTGAGATTTGCGCCGGCTAAGTTAGCACCAGCTAAATTTGCGTTATTTAAGTTAGCACCAGCTAAATTTGCATTCACCAATACAGCATCGCATAAATTTGCTTGTTCAAGATTTGCGCCAGTCAGGACGACTGACGATAAAAAAGCCCCTGAGAGGTTGATTTTAGCTAAAGATTGGGAACAGATGCGCTTTATGAGAGTGTTACTTCCAGAAAAAGAGGCTTTAGCCAACAACATCATCATTGTTTGGGGGTAAAACTCAGTGACATTGGCTGGATTACCACAAGGACTAAAAGCAACTTGAATGTCTCGACAAATTGCAGCTAGCAATAAAAATACATTGATTCCCACATTTGTATTCACTTGCTCAACATTCACAAGATTTTGTAAGCTGTGAAAATAGGGTAGTGCTTTGTGGGCAATGCTTTCATCTAACCAACGTCCTTGACACCAACCACGCCAAAAAGATTCTAGTCGTCGTAATAAAATGGGTTTTTGCTGGGTTTGTAATGCGGCGATGACTAATCCCTCAATTTCTGGTGTAATAATGCCGTAGCCTAGTAAATTGTAGAGATGCTGGGCAACAATGCTAGGAGTATTCAAAATAAACGTTTCTGTTCCGTAAATATCGTCTTGGCACTGAGTTAGCATTTGCAGTTGGGTTGCTACAGCTTCAGCACAGAGATATTCACCTATTTGTGAGTGGGAAAACTCTACTTTAATTGTTAATTGTGCTTTGTCATTAGCTTGTGGCAACTGACTGCTAAGACAATAACGGAAATATAAAGCCGGGAGAGTATTTGTATTTAATTCTTCAGTTAAGGTAACTTGATGACGATCGCCATGTAAAATTTTGAGAGCGATCGCCTGCATTTGTTCCATCAGGTCTTGAGGATGGTATTCTCCTAGTAAATTGGTGATTGCTTCTGGTGTACGGTGAATATGAGCAGTTCCCGGACGTAATAGCATTGTCTTCATCCCCGCAGTCAACGGATACCCCAGGAACCATCGTTTTAGACGAGAGTAAATTTCCCAATGGAGGGAAAACTTAGCATTTTTTTGCAATATTTCATCATCTAATAGTCCGTCGCGGTGGAAAACACCCAATAAATGCAACATTAATGGTTGACGTACTAAATGAGAGAGTTCAGATAAGTGAGATTTGTTAGCAAATAATCCTGCTTGTTTTAAGAATGTAAAAAAGTTTTGGGAAATGGGTAACGACTGGAATAATGCCCATTGTTGAAACCATTGTTTTAGCTGGTTTACTTCTAAAGGTTGAATTTTAATACTCCGCCATTGGAGGGGGATTTCTGAAGTAATTTCCTCTACTGTGTGAGAGCAACTAGTCAAGAAAATTTTATGTTGTGCTTGGGACTGAAATTGGAGTAACTGTTGAATAAAAATTTGTTTATCTCTATTTCCCTGATGAGAAGAGGGAAGTTCATCTAATCCATCTATTAATAAAACACACCGATTATTTGTTTGATCTAACCAAGTGGATAAGTTGATATGATCATTGAATGTAAAACCAGAATTGAGGGTTTCCAGCAAACTTTTACCATATTTAATATCCCGCAACCGAATCAGTATGGGCATCCAATGAGGATAAAGCTTTAATGCTATTTCTGCCGCCCAAATCTGACAAAAACTAGTTTTACCATAACCAGGTTCTGATTCAATTACAGCAATAGTTTCTAAATCAATAAGTTGTTTTTCTGCCCATATTTTTAAATCAATCGACTGTCCATCATTAGGTTCTTGAGGTACACCAGATAAAGGAACATAAATATTCTTCAGGGCAAAATATTCCATCAATAATGGTGTACTGAGAGTTTGCAGCAAACTCGCGCGATACTTCTCTTTATATAAGTCAATATTTAAAACATCTTCTAAAGTTCCTATACGGAAAAATTTTTGTAGCTGAGCTAAAGGTGCAGGGTTTTGAGCAATGATTTTTATCAGGTATCCAGGGAGGGAATTATCTAAACGCTGAGTTAATAATTTAGCTTCCAACTCCTCCGCACCATTGGCCATTAACCAGGCTACAGTAGCATGATTCATTTGTTGTACTAGTAATGAATCTGCCACGGAAATCAGCGCCTGTTCCGCTTGAGTATCAGTTAATTTACCAGGAGAGAGAGTTTTTAATAATCCTTGGAGTTGAGGATCTGAGATAATTATTGTGGCTTGTGCAGGTATTTTGGCACGATTTAGCCAAGGTCTTTTTAATTGTTCTTCTTGGAGTAAAACTTGTTCTAACGCCAATAGGTAAGCAATTTGGAATGCTAACCAAGTACCTTCATTACGTTTGAGGGCTTTTTTTTGGCTGAGGTGACGGAGAAGATGTTCGCTTAAAGAAGCAAGCACAGAAATTTCTTGTTCAGCTGTGCCTAATGGTAATTGCAGTACTTCTGCTAACGTACAAATATCCAACGGCATCAGGCTTTTAAGTTCCATATCCTGAACGATACGATAGGCAATACCTGCCAGTTGCCCAGAAGCAAATGTTTTTATATCGCTGATTTCTATCTGGCGTTCTGCCAACCATTGCCGGAGACTGAGGTTCATTTAATTACATGGGTAATTGATGCTTATGGTAATTATCTTTCATTTATCAGTGGACGAAAACAGGTGACAATGAGGAGGGATTGCACTTTTTACGAGTTGTAACCAAGACAGTGCTGGTGTATTTGAGCAGACTATGAGCGATCGCCCTTTAAAGTTATTATTAGTTGATCAAGACCCCATTTTCCGCCTGGGACTACGGGTAGCGTTGGAAGCCATGCCTAACATCGAAGTGGTATCGGAAGCACCAACAGATACAGCAGCGTTACAAATACTTGCGGAACTTGCCCAAATTAACCCCAATCAAGTGGACTTGGTAATTTTAGAATTAGGGAATAGTCGCTCAATTGATAGTCAACAGCAAGGGTTACAACTTTGCCAGCAACTCAAAGCTACATACCCCACATTACCAACTTTGCTCCTGAGTGCGATTCCAGATGCAGGACTAATCATGGCAGCGAGGGCTGCTGGTGTACGCGGTTACTGCCCTAAAGGTACTCCCATTTCGCAATTAGTCACCGTTATAGAAGCCGTTGCGGCTGGTAATTCCTACTGGTTGACTGAAACAGTAAACCCAGAAATTACTCCCTCTATTGCTGCGGTTGCGCCTCGTTTACCCTTGGCTAAGTGGCGGCAAAATTTACATTTATCAAGTGTGAATTATATTGATCATGCGCTGCAAGAAGTCACAGCACAATTACAAATTCCTGGTTTACCAATATTAGATCGGGCAGTTCTAGCCGGCAAGCGAAGAGAACTTTTAGCAAGTCGCTGGTTGCTCAATCAGGTACTAATTTTACCTCAGGAAAAACAACAGCCACCCTTAACCCCCTCAGTTGCCAAATCTCTGCCTATAGTACCCCCACCAATACCTACAATTAGCGCCTCAAACTCACAACAAACATCAACATCATCCCCGCTTCTCAGTCCCAGAGCCTTACAAACCAATTTATTTGCATCCTGTATTAATAAACTGCAATTTCCTTTAAACAACGTTTCAGATTCAGTTTTAGAAATTGATATCTTTCGTGAAGATAAAAAACGAGAACTTTTATATCTAATTTTGCAAAAACTTGCTCAACAATTAGATGCTTTGCGTAATGCCCAAATTACAGTTAATCAGTTAGGGGAATTACAGCCTATAATCTTACATGATTTATGGCAAGCAGTAATTACAGAATTTTTCGGCAAGTTTTCTAGAGTGCAAGTAGGCAAGCGTAATTTAGAAATTGTCACCGTATTATTACAGAATCCCGGAGTTGTACAAACAGCAATTCTGAATAAAATTCCTTTAGGATTAGAATTATTTTCTTATCTATTATTGCAAACAGATTTAAGAATAGATCATCATACTTATCCAGCAGGTAGCTCTGAAGCCAACTCCTATGCAGAAATGTTACTAGAAAACTTGATAATTCAGGTAGCTAATGGTGTAGTCCAACCACTATTAAATTATTTAGCAGACATAGAAGAAATTAAGCAAAATTTCTATGTCAAATCCTTAATGTCTACACGAGAACTGGAACGTTTTAGAAATGATTTATCATGGAAATATCGATTAAATAACTATGTAACTGAAGCCAAAGCAATTTTTGAAAGCCGCTACGAACTACTTGTGTTTGCGCCCCGTGGTATTGCTCAGATTTCCATTTATGCTCCCCGTAACGACGAACTAGCACAATTGTCTGGAGTACCTTTAGTAGTCACGTTAGGTTTGGAATTTCGAGATGCGATCGCTCCTCGTTTACAATCACTATTATCTGTCTTAGGCAGTGGCATTGTCTTTGTGCTAACCCAAATCATTGGTCGAGGTTTAGGCTTAATTGGTCGCGGGATTTTGCAAGGTATTGGTAGTGTATCTTTGGACAAAAATTTTAAACGTGATAGCGAACGACCGAAGTAGTTAGTAATTTGTAATTACTCTTGAATTACAGCCAAATCTTCTGGTGTATTGCAGTTGAATAATATCTCTGGGGTTGGTAGGGATAAAACTTGTACAGAATGATGTTGTAACCACTGCTGAAAAGAGCGCCCACCTTGATTGATAAACTCTAATAACGGCGGTAAACAGCGACGGCGATAGAAACCGCATAAGGGTTCCCAGCCTTTGGCGTGATGGGGTAAGGTGGCGATCGCTTCCTCTGGTACACTATCAAGATTAGCAGCCCATTCTTGCAAAACCTCAACCCGTAATTTAGGTAAATCGCAAGCTAAAAGTAATACCCACTCAGATTTTACCTCTGCTAACCCTTGAGCAAAGCCAATCAAAGGCCCCTGAGTCCCCGCTTCTGGAATGAATTGACAACGCGGTAAAACTAAATGCTGATAGCGTTCCGGCCAAGGAGTGACAATATAAACAGTGTCAGCACAACTGGCGGCAATGTTACAGACAAATTGCAACAACGGCACACCTTGAACAGTTATCAAAGCTTTATCCTGTCCCATACGGGAACTTTGACCACCTGCAAGAACAATAGCAGTTAAGTTATTCATTTTGGTGAACAAGGGACTTACTACCTAAAAAATAACCGATCTGTTGTCACTGAATTGGAAACGTCAGTTTATTAACAAAGCAAATTTCCTCTACATTAAGTTACGATTATTTTGTACTAGATTTAGGAAAATTAATTCATGAGCCTTGTTTTGGAATGTGAGACACCACCTCTGCGAGAAGATGAAACCGGAGCAATTCGAGTTGGGAATTCAAGGGTTTTACTAGAGACTGTGATTCGAGCATTTCAAGATGGTGCGTCTCCTGAGTCTATTGTTCATCGCTACTCGACTTTATCTTTATCTGATGTCTATAATGCAATTGCTTACTATCTTCGACATCAGGATTCTGTAGAAGCATACTTAAATCAACGAGAGCAGTTAGCTGAATCAGTACAACAACGTCTGTCTACTATTCAATCTGATATCGGCTTAATTCGTACTCGTTTACTATCTCAGCAGAATCAATAGTCATTGTTATGTTGAGTTTGTTAAGCGACGAGAATTTCAACGGTGATATTATTCGAGGGCTATTTTTGCGTCAACCAAATATTGATTTACTTCGGGTTCAAGATGTTGGTTTGCGGGAGATAGATGATCCAGCTATTTTAGCTTGGGCAGTAATTAATCAGCGTATCCTTCTGACTCATGATCGTGCAACAATGCCGGATTTTGCTTACAACCGCTTGGTTAGAGGCGAATCGATGGCTGGGATGTTCGTTGTTAATGATCGAATGCCAATTCGACAGGCAATTGATGAGTTATTATTACTTATCGATTTTAGTGAACAAGCAGAATGGCAGGGAATTGTATTGTATTTACCTTTGTGATATGGGACTCCTATTTGATTTTTGAACGCATACGTAGTGGCGTGGCAAGCCTTAAATGTTGCAAAAGATTGTAGTAGCGCGGCAAGCTTAAAATATTGGGTTGTTCAGTGTGAAAAAACCAAAATTTCATGATAATTGATTACTTAACCCAACAAATTAGACTAGACGCGCTACTACATCTCCATCAAATTGCGTCAAATAAACCATCCGTAGAGACGCGATGAATCGCGTCTTCTTCACCCAATTTTTGACCTCTCCCCCAACCCCTCTCTCTTGAAAAGTTCTGATCGCCGGAAGCCGGCGCTCAGACTTTTCGCTCCGACGCGGAGAGGGGAGCAAAGACAATAAAAGATTAGTATTAATTATCAAAAAAATAAAATTAGTGACGAAACTCATTCTTTTAATTATCAAGAACTCAGTTTCGTGACCAAACTAATTGCATTTGCCACCACACGAATTAGTTTCGTAACCAAATCAATTGCATTTGTCACCACACAATTCAGTTTCGTGACCAAACTAATTGTATTTGTCACCACACAATTCAGTTTCGTGACCAAATCAATTGCATTTGCCACCACACAATTCAGTTTCGTGACCAAATCAATTGCATTTGCCACCACACGATTCAGTTTCGTGACCAAATCAATTGCATTTGCCACCACACGAATTGAAATCACTACCAAACAACAAAGATTTGCGCTTATCTTAGTGCCATTCTATTTACGCCCTTTCTTCCCTATCCCCTATTTTGACTTTGCTGTACTTGTTGTAATAACATTTCTACACTTGCGGCTGATGGCAGACACTTCAAGCCTTGGCAAACTAAGCCCACACTATTGTCAGGTAAATTAGACACTACGGCGAATGCAACTGTGGGTAAGTAACTGGGGATCAACGTGTGAATTTGCTCAGTTGTGCTACGAATTAAGGTAGAGTTACGATACCAATCTAAAGCCGTGAACAAACTAGGACAAGCTTGGGGAGCGCTAGACATGACAGCTTTAAAAGCTTTTAACCCAGCCTCGGCTAAATCGAGATAATGTAAATCATCGGCGAGTAATGACAGACGCACGAGATTAGCGATCGCCACGCCGTTGGCTGAGGGTGTAGCATTATCTATATAGCTACGTTCGCGTATAATCAAATCTTGACTAGCATCACTGGCTGTGTTAAAGTAACCACCAAGCTCTACACTCCAGAGAAACTCATCGAATTGGTGTTGTAGTGCGATCGCTTTTTCTAACCAAAATCTATTTTCAGGTGTGGCTGCGTGTAAATCTAGCAGCGCTTTAATAAATAAAGCATAATCTTCCGACTGAGCCAACACAGCCGCTTCCCCTCGATAGTTGAGTCTGTAGAAACGCCCATCAACAAATTGATTTTCTAAAATAAAGTTTGCCGCCTTAGCTGCTAGTTCTCCAGCCACAGGTTGCTGAAATACCGCAGCAACTCTCGCCAACCCAGAAATCATCAAGCTATTCCAAGCCACAATCATCTTGGTATCTGTCACCGAAGGGATACGTCCTGGCCAGTGAGTAGTTTTGGCTTCTTGGTTGTCCTGTGCTGGTGGAAAAGTCTCTAGGGTATTCGCAGCCCTACCATAACGAGCAGCAAACAATTTTCCTAATGCAGTTTCTATAGTTGCACTCAATTCCCCTTGGTGTCGCCGTTGCAGAACATTCTTACCTTCAAAGTTACCCTGAGGACTAACTGTAAATTGCTGTTGTAATTCTGTTAATTCTGTTGGTGTTAACAGTTGTTCTAACTCAGCATAACTCCAGACGTAAAAAGCACCTTCCTCTGGTTCTGTGTCCGTGGGAGTTGTGAAACTATCAGCATCTTGAGCCGCGTAAAAATAACCTGCCGGTGCAGTCATTTCCCTTTGCAGCCATGCAACAGTTCCAGTCACAGCCCTTGCAAAAGCTGGCTCTTGGACTCCCGCACTCCATAAATTTGCTAGATACTCGACAATTTGCCCATTGTCATAAAGCATCTTTTCAAAGTGGGGAACAGTCCAACTAGGGTCAACAGTGTAACGGTGGAATCCCCCAGCCACATGGTCATAAATCCCACCTAAAGCCAAATCTAGACCCCGTTGAGTCGAAATTTGCTCTCCCTCATATCGAGACGCAAAATTAAATCGAGTTCCCCGCAATGCTAATTCAGCATAAGGAATCATCGGAAAACTATTACCGTATTCGTTGCGAGTAATTACCCCTGTGTTAGTTTCCCAACCACGCCTGAATAATTCGCTTTCTTCAGCTTCTTGGGTAGCTTCCCCTTTTAATACCGCAGAGGTAAGGAGCGATTCCACAATCAAGGCTTTCCGTTGGCGCAAATCCTCTTTTTCCGTATCGTAATAGCGGCGTAGTGCTTCTAGTACTTGTAAAAAACCAGGACGATTATACTTTGGTTCCAAAGGAAAATAAGTACCAGCGTAAAACGGGACTAAATCTTCTGGTGAAAGAAAGACATTTAAAGGCCAGCCTCCTTGACCACTCATCATCTGCAACGCCTGCATATAAATGCTGTCGATATCTGGTCTTTCTTCCCTATCCACTTTGATAGGCAAAAAATTAGCATTCATATACTCGGCTATAGCTTGGTCAGAAAAAGCCTCACCTTCCATCACAGTACACCAGTGACAACTGGAGTAACCAATCGACAAAAAAATTGGTTTATCTTGTGTTTTAGCCGTAGCAAGAGCTTCGTCACACCAAGGCCACCAATCAATCGGGTTTTCGGCGTGTTTACGGAGGTAGAGACTCTTGGTTTGGGCAAGGCGATTAGTCATGATGCAGATGGTGGTAGTTGCCTTATTTGCCCAGTCTAGCTTGAATGAGTGATGAGTACTGAAGTTATTCGCCCTCATCCCCTCAATGTAGGGAACGGAAAAAACTCACCAGTGATGCTGGGACTTCTGGCGTGGGTGTAACTGTTCTTGTTTGGATTTTACTATTTGGGTTAATTCCTGCTATCAGGTGGAGCAAGAAAGTGATGATGGCGGCTTGCACAAGTTTTTCTAGCATGGCAGGTCTCCCTCGATAGCATTACTCGTGAAATTAGTTAGTCTAACTACACCCCGTTATCTTGGTTTAACGGATTTCCATTAAATATCCAGTATCCTGGCTGATGAAAAAGCTAAAGAAATGTTGAATATTGAGGATGCAGAACTGATTTAGGTCAAGATGGTGTTTTGTCCACCGTAGGCGATCGCCAAGCTACATAATGTGAGTAGCAAACCTGAAAATCAGGTGGGCAATTGCCAACAAAGGCTGATTTTTCTTCCTCTAACGAGAAGAGCCACCTCTCTAGACGCATCTCACTATCAAAAGTGCCAAGAGGATGATGTGCATCTGCACTAGGAGTTAGGTACAGGGAACTGGGGACTAGGAGGAGCAGGGGAAGTAGGGGAAGCAGGGGAAGCAGGGGAAGCAGAGGAAGCAGAGGAAGCAGAGGAAGCAGGGAGTAAATGTCATCCCCAATGCCCAATGCCCAATCCCCAGTACCCAATTGATAAGATGGATGTAAATTAGCTACAAGCACGCTGCATGACTATTCCTATCGTTATTGAACAATCGGGTCGAGGCGAACGCGCTTTTGATATTTACTCACGGCTATTACGTGAGCGGATTATCTTTTTGGGTCAACAAGTTGACAGCAACTTGGCTAACTTAATCGTTGCTCAGTTACTGTTTCTGGACGCAGAAGACCCAGAAAAAGATATTTACTTGTATATAAATTCTCCTGGTGGTTCTGTAACTGCTGGTATGGGAATTTTTGACACTATGAAGCACATCCGCCCTGATGTCTGTACCATCTGTACAGGATTAGCGGCAAGTATGGGTGCTTTTCTCCTAAGTGCTGGGACTAAAGGTAAGCGGATGAGTCTACCCCACTCGCGGATTATGATTCACCAACCTCTAGGGGGCGCTCAAGGTCAAGCAACTGATATTGAAATTCAGGCGCGGGAAATCCTCTACCACAAGCGGCGGTTAAATGATTACTTAGCCGAACACACTGGTCAACCCATTGAGCGCATTGCTGAAGATACCGAACGTGACTTTTTCATGTCGCCCGATGAAGCCAGAGATTACGGCTTAATTGACCAAGTAATTGACCGTCACGCTGCTGGTAGTCGTCCAGTGGCGATGGTTAATCAGTAATCATTGGTCAATAGTCAATAGTCAATAGTCAATAGTAAATTTACTTGCTAACTATGGACTATTGACTTTGGACTATTGACTAATTTAGAACCCAGCAATTGGGTCTGGTTGAGATTCTAAGTGTTTGAGGAAGCTGTGTAATTCGTCTTCCGTTAACAAAGTACGTCCCCGCTTACCGTAGGTTTTGATTAAATATTCTCTTCCTTGTTCTGGTGTCCAACCCAAACGCTGCAATTCGACATCAGTTTTAGCAATTACATCTGATAAATCTACAGGCTCGGATTTTTTCTTTTTCTTCCCAGTACCGCCTGATATGCTGGTTACGTTCTCTTGCGGACTGTAGTTTCGGGGCGTGAATGGGGTGACATTACTATTAGCTATTTCCGTGATGGTAGGAATTTCTGGCTGTTGTGCTGTCAATGGAGGTAGGTCTTCAATTGGCGGTTCCAGTTCTGGTTCGTAGTAGTTAATATCTGGTAATTTCTGGGGTAAATCGGGAATTGGGTTCTCAGTTTTACTACTTTTAGATGTTGTTGTTTTAACTGAAGTAGTATTCAGTACCTCTTTGCTTTGATCGTTATTGTTAGCAATTGACCAATTATTTTTGCCAAAATCCTCATTTTGAATCGAAGTATAAGTAGACTCATGGGAGATAGGATTGGCCTGTACTTGAGATATGAGTTTTGGGGAAGGCGTTATTGATGCCTGTGGTGTATCTGTGATACCCAAAACGGTCAGCGCTCTAGTTCTTGCTTGGTCTTCGGCGGCTTCCACAGTTTCTGCTGCTGCCATACCAGTTGCGCGAGTGATACCTTCAATTTGGACGCTTGCCCGAACGATATATTTTCCCTGAAAAATTTGGACTAATTCAGAAATTAAACTGCCGTTGGGGTACAAGCTCTGGAATTGAGCCAACATAATACTGCCACCAAATCTAAATCTATTGAATAATGGGGTTGATGCTACCTGTTTACCCCAGCCACTGGTTACACTTTGGAGATTTTTGATCCTACCGAAGTTATCAACAAACTTTTGTGGGATGAGAAATCTTGGTAAATGTGACTAACTTTTTCCTTTAAGGTTTCTCTCTGGATATATTTTAATTTACATCCACTTACCTCGTATGTGGGTAAAAATATCCGTTGTCTTGAGCAAGAGCAAAGAATGTAACCACAAATTACGAATTATTACAATAGCTGAGTGTAGAGGTAATTTTTTGTTTTTCCTGACTAACTCTAAGTGAGTTGGCTATTAATGCTATACTGTTTACCCAATTCAATGTCCAGAACTATTTTCTGGAAGTGCGCTCTAAATCTACAATAATGGAGATAAGGTTCGCCCTCATTGCTTATTAAGCTGCTACCTAATTGTTACCGATTCTACATATGGGCAAATTGGGTGATTCAGCAGTTTCTCCTAGTAAAAATCAGAGTATCATGGCGTAAAAGTACCTTCAAGCTAGACAATCAAACACCTGTATTTTCCCTTACATAACGCTTTTGGTCAGCGTGGAGAGTAAATCTTAAAACCAGCCTCTCAAAACCAGCCGCGTAATTACCTGATGGGGCAAAATGTAAATCAGGCGTAGTCTCTGAGTTTGGTTAGATGAAGGAACCTAAGCACAAGCTAACTCTGAGTTTGTCGTGCAGTGAGAAGTTCTTCAGAAGTTTACTCCTGCAAAGAAGTAACCTTACACGGAGCGACTTGTGAAGAAGCAACTTACTTTTCAATTGGGTTAGTTTCCTTTGTGGGGACTTCGGGAACCCAACTTGAGGGTAATTCGTGTCCAGCTAGTATCCGTAAGCCGTGAGGGTATACGGTAAAGAACCAAATTCAAGCAAAAATGATGTTTTGACCAAAGGTCGGTTCACTGCATGGAATTTTCAATCGCTACACTCCTTGCCAATTTCACCGATGATAAATTGGTGGCTCGCAAAGTTTTGGAAAAGAAACTGGGATGCGAGGATGAAGACAGTTTAGAAAAGCTCCACATCGCCTTGGAAGTGTTGGAGAGAATTGGGGTTTTGGCAAAAGAACGCGGGAAGTATCGCCGCATTTCCGAGGAAGGGATGATCGAAGCAAAGCTACGTTGTTCTAGTAAGGGCTTTTGCTTTGCCATTCAAGACGTGGAAGGGGCTGAGGATATTTATATTCGTGAAAGTCATCTGAGTAATGCTTGGAATGGCGATCGCGTATTGGTACGTGTTCTCAAGGAAGGCAGTCGTCGCCGTTCTCCTGAAGGAGAAGTTAAGCTGATTTTGGAACGTTCCAATCACACTTTACTGGCACGGATTAAACAAGTAGAAGGCGGTTTTCGCGCTGTCCCTCTAGATGATCGGCTGCTGTTTGAGTTGAAAATTCAAGCCAACAAACTCAAACTAGAAGAGGCCATTGATCACCTAGCTCACGTCGAAGTACTGCGTTATCCTCTAGCCCAGTATCCCCCAGTGGGTCGTGTAGTCCAAATTTTGGGCAGTGATGCGGAAGCGGCTGCGGATATAGATTTAGTTACCTGTAAACATGATTTATCACGTAATTTCCCTGAGTCAATATTAGATGCAGCTGCTAAGTTACCCAAAAGGCTACTGAAAGCAGACCTAAAAAATAAACTAGATTTACGCAATCTATTTACCTTTACTATTACTGGCATTAATAGCGACACGAAGGTAATAGAAAATGCCATTAGTTTAGAGAAAACAATAGCTGGCAATTGGCAATTAGGTTTTCATATTGCTGATGTATCTCACTACGTCCAACCAGATGAACCCTTAGACAGGGAAGCAATCAAACGGGGTCGGTCGGTGTATTTGGGAGACTTGGTATTGTCCATGCTACCCGATACTGTAGCCGATCGCGCTTCCCTGGTCACTGGAAGCGATCGCCTAGCACTGTCTTTTTTAATTACCATTTCTTCCCAATCCGGAGAAGTTTTGGAATGGGAAATTCAGCCTAGTGTCATTAACGTAGATAGCAACATCAGTAAACAGCAAGCAGAAGCGATTCTCCAAGGTACAGTCACTAAAAAAGACTCGCCACAGATTATAGAACGGCTACAAAACTTAACCACTATTGGGCAAGCCATCAAGGAATCCCGTCTAGCTCGTGGTAGCTTACAGCTAAATCTGCCCTCGAATCACAACCCCTACTATGATGAGGGTAGTTTAGGGGCTGTACTGGTGAATGACTCCCCAGTGCGATCGCTACTGATGGAATTGGTGTTACTAGTTAATGAATTAATCGCCACCCATTTGAGTGCTTTAGGTGTCCCCGCTATCTGGCGCACTCAAGGCACACCAGATTCGGAAGATGTCCAAGAAATGCTGAAACTGGCGATTAATTTAGGGGTAGAACTAGCGCTAGAACCAGATGTAGATATCGAACCCTTAGATTATCAACAGTTAACCAAGGCTTTTGCTGAGTCTCCCTCAGAGCAGGTGTTAACTTATCTTTTGCAAGATACCCTCAAGCCTGCGGTGTACAGTACTACCAAAGCCTCCCACTTTGGTTTGGCACTACCACAATACACCCACTTCACAGCCCCTCTACGCCGTTATCCAGACTTGCTGATGCAGAGGGTGTATTATCAGTTACTAGAACACGGACGCGATCGCCGTAACACCAGAGTCAAAGAACGGGTTAACCTACGCCACTCCTCCAGCCACTCCGAAATTAACTGGAACGTATTAGCCCCAGAGTTGCAGCAGGAAATGCAAAGCGACCTGACCAGGGTGATTATCCAAATCAACGACAGGGAAAAAGAAGTCCAAGAAGCCGAAGCCGATTTAGCTGGACTGCAAAAAGCCCAACTGATGAAACAGCGCATTGGTCAAGTCTTCCAAGGCGTGATTACTGGCGTACAATCCTACGGTTTCTTTGTAGAAATCGAAGTACCAGCCGCCGAAGCTGCAACTAATCCGGGTGTACCTTTGCGGGTGGAAGGGTTAGTACACGTCAGTTCTCTCAAGGATGACTGGTATGAATACCGCGCCAGACAACAGGCACTCTTTGGCAGAAAAAATCGTGCTTCTTATAGATTAGGCGATCGGGTTTCCGTACAAGTCAAGAGCGTCGATTACTATCGCCAGCAAATCGATTTAGTCACTGTTGGTAGTGATGGTTTAGTTAAAAATTTAGGTGTCGGTAATGTCAATGGTGATATTTCCGATATTTACTTACCAAACGACCTGGAATCTGATGATTTAGACTCTTATGCAGATGAAGAATAAATTTTGTTAAGTATCTGGTGTCACAACATAACAAACCTCTGATTATCGGCGTATCAGGAGCATCTGGACTGATTTACGCCGTCCGCGCCCTTAAATATCTGCTCACCGCCGACTATGAAATTGAATTAGTTGCCTCTAAATCAACTTACATGGTTTGGCAAGCAGAACAGGAAACTCGGATGCCATCAGAACCAAAACAACAAGAGCAATTCTGGCGAGAACAAGCCGGGGTTGCTCTCTCTGGCAAACTGCGTTGCCATCCTTGGAGCGATGTAGGAGCCAATATCGCCAGTGGTTCCTTCCGCACCTCAGGCATGATTGTGATTCCTTGTAGTATGAGTACAGTAGCCAAGCTAGCGGGTGGTTTGAGTTCTGACTTACTAGAACGGGCGGCTGATGTGCATCTCAAAGAAGGACGTAAATTAGTTATCGTTCCCAGAGAAACGCCCTTCAGCTTGATTCACCTACGCAACTTAACCACCTTAGCTGAAACTGGAGTCCGCATTGTCCCCGCCATCCCTGCTTGGTATCACAACCCACAAACCATTGAGGACTTAGTTGATTTTGTTGTTGCTCGTACTTTAGACCAACTTGATATCGATTGCGTACCTCTAAAACGATGGGAGGGAGGTAAAGTGTAATTTATTGCGCTTAAGTGCGGGACGCTCCGCGAACGAGAGACGCGATGAATCTCGTCTGTACAATTGTTGAAAGGATCTGGTCTAATACCCCAACCTGCACAACGGTTGGGGTATAGGGATATAATTGAAAACCGCGTAGGCGAAGCCTCACCGCAGGCTATTACGAATTATTTTTATGGCTGTAATTCGCTTAACTTTATTAGTAACAGTACTAGGTGGACTAACACTTTTGTTAGTGCAGAATTGGTCGCCAGTTTTACCTCTAGTGTTTTTGGGGATGCGAAGCCAGCCGTTACCATTGGCTCTGTGGATACTGTTTAGTACAGTTGCTGGTGCTGCCACATCTTTATTAATAACTAGCTTATTTAAATTATCCAATTATTTTGGGGGGCAACCACGTCAAGTCCCGCCTAAATCAACCACAACCTCTAGTCGTAGTACAGCGAACCGCAAAGAAGAATTTACACCTCCCCCATCTAGCCAAGCACCGCCAAATAAAACTAACTACGCGGCTCGTGATGAATTTGATGATTGGGAAAGTAACGGTGCAGATGATGACTGGGATTTTGAAGAAAAGCCAGGCAATACACCAAGTACCAATTCTCAAGCTGAGTCATTTCCAGATTCTTCAACTTATGAGCGTCCACAAAAACCTAAAAGCGCCTCTCAGTCAGGTTCTACATATTCCTACAGTTACCGAGAACCAAAAAACACCGCAGCAGGTAAGAGCGAATCTGTTTATGATGCTGATTACCGAGTTATTATTCCTCCATATCAGCCACCCAATAAAGAGGTAGCCAATGATGATGAGGATGATTGGGGTTTTGATGATGATGAATGAAAGTGCTATAAGTGCTGATTTGTATTGGCTATAGCCGGATGTACAGCCAGATGTAATTCTCCCTGACACAGGCCAGAGTGCTTCTCTACGAGACGCTATTGCGAACGAGTCAGGAAACCCCCCTACTTTTACTTAACACCACATCGTTCACGAGATTCCTGCTTTACTTTTCCGTTCATAGCAGCTTCTTGCAAACTCATGAACGCGTTTAAATCTTCCGAATCATAATGAGTAGTCAGTAAGTAACGTAGCTGGTTTTCTGCTTCAACTGTGAGATAACCTGTTGTTAAAGCTTGTTGCACAACATCACGAATTCGAGTCATGGTTGATGCCTCATTACACACCACATTAATTAATTTGAGCTAACGACCTGAGAATATGCAGTATTGTTTATACCTAAACTGTCAATTTTGGTAAAGCTGTTTGATGCTCTTTTAACAGTAGTGTCGTCATTTTTTACACCTTTGTCTTTAAAAAATATTGATTAAAGCAAGTTAAATCTAAAGGTAAAAATATGGTTCATGTGCTGTATAAAACACCGTATTATGTCCAACTGAAGTGGCTCCGTAAAGGATAAAGTAAGGCTTGTTTATATTGACTGAACTTGGTTGATTAAAGTTTCAAAAAAGTTTTATTAAATTTCCTTTAAACCTAACCATACCTAATACATTACTACGAAGCCACCCCATAAAAGTTATTAAATTAGTTATAAATTTACCTGTAATCTATTTTGGCTGTATGTAATAATTGTCAATAAATTTTCCAAGTTACATTGAATACATATCTAATAGTAATAATAACAGCTAGTATCGATAGCTAGATTAATTTATAGGGATTATAAACAGTTTAGAGTCAAAAAATTATACATATATATTAGTATCCAATAAAGGAAAGCCTCAGATATAATTAGAAAAAATTCTCAAAGAATAAGTATTCACATAATTTTATCCCAGCAGAACTTATGAATATTCTTAATCAAAGTTTTAGCAGTATTGCTATAGAACTCCTTTGTGATTCTTGAAATATATCTAGAGGAAGCACTGCACCTGTAAACTTTTCCTGTCCTCAAGGAGGTAGTGCATTGTGTTCCTTCTGTTACATAAACTACTGTCACATGATTCTAGGCATTAATCACTCTACTTAAGCCCCAAGGTGACTGAATTTTTATGTGCACGCACAGGCCAAGTCATGACGAATCCAATGGGATTGCTATGTGAGGGTTTATTTATTTAATGGGTCTGTAAAATCTGGGAAGAGATGCTGAGGCTGGAAACAAGATACTTCGATAAAAGTCAAAAATTTATATCAAGTAACTTATTTACCAGAAATCGGTAGCTTACTACTAAGCAGAACAGAGTAGATCATTAAAGTTCTGTAATGAGAACTAAAGCCCTGACTAAAAACTCAATGTTAGTTTTTGAACATTACTTAACATGGTTTGGGTTTTCAAGTCGTTCTGACTTGAAAATACTTTGATCCTTTTTCATGCGTTCTGGTGTATGTAATTTATGATGGCTACTTATAAATTGTTAATGGCTTTTTCAACCAATTAAGGTCAAGAGACTTAAAAACGACCTGATTATATTACCTGGCGATCGCTAGTTTTTGCACCTACCCTAAAGCAGATATTAGATAAACTCATACGGGGATGGGTAAGGCTGATTGTATTATGGTTTCTTGGGCATCACTCATTCTACTGGGGTTGTTTTCAATCATCACACCAGATTCTGATACACAAAAACAAGTCGTCGCAAAATGGAGAATTAAGCAAGAATGAGTAGTTTATTGCAGGGAGTTAACCTATACTTAATCGGTATGATGGGCGCTGGTAAGACTACAGTAGGACATTTACTCGCTCAGGAATTGGGTTATGGCTTTTTAGATACTGATAATGTTATTGCCCAAGCTGCTAAAAAATCTATCAACGAGATATTTGCCGAAGCAGGGGAAGCTGGATTTCGCCAGATAGAAAGCGATGTGCTAGCGCAGGTTTGTTCCTATACCAAGTTGACTGTAGCGACAGGTGGGGGTATTGTGTTGCGACGAGAAAACTGGAGTTACCTACACCACGGTTTAATTGTGTGGCTAGATGTGCCAGTAGATATACTTTATGAACGTTTAGCGGCAGATACAACAAGACCACTTTTACAGGATGATGACCCTAAAGGCAAATTGCGATCGCTTCTAGAACAACGAACACCGCTTTATTCGCAAGCAGATTTACGCATCTGTGTCAATGCAGAAGAAACACCAGAACAAATTGCCAATAAAATTATGCAGGTCATTCCCAGCGTCTTGAAACCAACTGCCGCTCATTCGTAATTCGTAATTTGTCATTCGCAATGAAAGCAACAATTACGAATTATACTGACTGCATAAATATATAAGTATCCACGGCTCCTCAATGATGGTCAACGATATTGAGTATATCAGGCAAGCTGAAGCTACTCGTGTGCAGGTACTAAGCGAAGCACTACCTTATATTCAACAATTTGCCGGTCGCACCGTTGTTGTTAAATATGGTGGTGCGGCTATGAAAGATAGCCACCTCAAAGACCAAGTTATCCGCGATATTGTCTTTTTATCCTGCGTTGGGTTGCGACCAATCTTAGTACATGGTGGCGGCCCGGAAATTAACAGTTGGTTAGATAAGTTGGGAATCGAAGCACAGTTTAAGAACGGTCTACGAGTCACCGATGCTCCCACAATGGATGTGGTGGAAATGGTGTTGGTAGGTCGAGTTAATAAAGAAATTGTCTCTCTGATTAACCAAGCTGGCGGCTTGGCAGTAGGACTTTGTGGTAAAGATGGTAACTTAATTACTGCCCGTCCCCAAGGTCAGGAAGGTATTGGCTTTGTCGGGGAAGTGAGTAACGTTAACATCAAAATTTTGGAAACTTTGGCAAGTAACGGTTATATTCCCGTCGTTTCTAGCGTTGCTGCCGACGAATCGGGACAGGCTTATAATATTAACGCCGATACTGTAGCTGGTGAAATTGCTGCTGCCTTAGGGGCAGAAAAACTGATTTTATTAACGGACACCAGAGGTATTTTAAAAGATTATAAAGACCCTGGAACATTGATTCCCAAAGTAGATATTCGGGAAGCCCGCGAATTAATTAATGGTGGTGTTGTTAGCGGTGGGATGATCCCCAAAGTTACTTGTTGTGTGCGATCGCTCGCTCAAGGAGTCAGAGCCGCACACATTATAGACGGCCGTATTCCCCACGCCTTACTACTGGAAATCTTTACTGATGTGGGTATTGGGACAATGATTCTCGGTTCTCAGTATAGTTAATTTGTAGGGGTATGGGTAATTGGTGAGTCCAGCCCTGTAGGCGGTGAATCCAGTGCTGTAGGAGGGTTTCCCTCCGTAGGGGACTGGCGTTCGCCGCAGGCGTTCTCGTAAGAGTACCCGGAGGGTAAGTTGGTAATGGGGGCTAATCTTTCCCCCTACCCCCCACTCCCTATTTTCCAGTTAGTGCTGATCGGTAGGCAAAAGTGAGTACAGAAAGTTTAGAACTGGCTAAAACTCGATATCAAGCGGGTAAATTTGCTTTTGAAAATGGGCAATATCGAGAAGCGGTAGAAAATCTCGAAAAAGCCAGCGCCTTAGTCGCGCGTAACTCCCGCCTTGGGGGTGAAGTAGAAATTTGGTTAGTTACAGCCTATGAAGCCGCAGGACGTACTGAAGATGCGATCGCCCTTTGTCAGCAACTTCGTCGTCATCCCCACTCAGAAACTAGCCAACAAGCCCGACGTTTGCTTTATATCCTGCAAGCACCAAGATTGAAAAGACCCAGCAATTGGATGACAGAGATTCCTGATTTAGGCGCACTGTCTGACAATGAAGCCAAAACTCGTGTTATGGCCAAGCCACGTAAACCTACAGAAAAAAAAGCACCTGCTGAAGTTGAATTTGTTGATCTTTCTCAGGTAAATACCAAAGATAATCGCTTTATCTGGCTTTCCTTAATTGTGATTGGTTTAACTATTGCATACCTGGTTTGGCTGGGTTTTTAGGAGCCAGGGGGCTAGAAAACTATTGGCAACTGACAACTGACACACAAAGTGCCGTAACTTTTGAGGAGGAATATAGTAATGAATTATGTTAATCTTGGCAAATTTTTTCGGAAATTAAGCAAACAGTATAAGTTTTTTCTGCCAAACTTAAGTGCTAAAAACAAACTTCGCAAACCCATTTTTTTATTAGTGCTGTTAACATCACTGCTATTAACTGGCTGTGTGCAGTACGATGTGGGTGTGGATTTTGATAATTCTAATCATGGTCAACTGGTGCAGCATATCAAATTAGCAGATAGGCTGACCAGTTTTAGTGGTGATTATGTTTACGAATGGTTAACTAGCATAGAACGCCGCGCCCGTAAACTAGAAGGCAATGCCAAACGCATTTCTCCAGAAGAAGTAATTGTGACGATTCCTTTTAGTAATGGTCAGGAATTACAAACAAAATTCAACGAATTTTTTAATTCCCGCGCCCGTCAAACCAATGATACTGAAGCAGGTACAGAAAATTCCGAATTTCCTAAAGTAGAGTCTAATTTGTTATTGACGCAAAATAACTTTATTTTGGTAGTCAGAAATCAATTAATTTATGACCTAGATTTGCGATCGCTCTCTTTAATCGCCAATAAAGGTAATGTTTTAACAGATACTGGTTCCATTCTTGATTTAAAATTCGCCTTAAAAACACCTTGGGGAGCCAAAAGCATTCAAAGAACAGAAACATCCGTCCCACCAGAAAAGCAAAGCGGACAGCTGGTATGGCAATTGCAACCCGGTGAACTCAACCATATAGAAGTAGTCTTTTGGCTACCCAGTCCTTTGGGTATTGGTGCTTTGTTAATTGTCCTGTTTGTTTGGGGTGGATTTTACCTCAGGTATACATTTATGCCAGACCCCAAACTGCAATTAGCTAGCAAATCCGCCGTAGCAGAATAGGTGATGAGTGTTGAGTAGTTAGCGCACCACCTTATATTAAGGAGATAATCGGTGAATTTCCCAACTGTCATCATTTAAAAGAGTATAAAGCAGGCGATCGTGTAGGCGGCTAGAGCGTCCTTGCCAAAACTCTATCTGTGAGGGGATCACTCGCAAACCCCCCCAGTGGGAAGGTCTAGGAATCTCCTGATTTTCATATTTATGCTGAAATTCCTGCATCCTTTGCTCTAGAACTTCTCGACTGGCGATGATTTCGCTTTGATTTGATACCCATGCACCCAGTCGGCTATTAGCAGGACGACTGTAGAAGTAGTAGTCTGATTCGCTTTCTGAAACCTTCTCTACCCTACCTGAAATTCTGACTTGGCGTTCTAATTCTGCCCACCAAAAGACCAAAGCTGCTTGGGGATTTTCAGCTAGTTCTTGACCTTTCCGACTGTTATAGTTGGTAAAAAAGACAAAACCCCGTTCATCAAAGTCTTTAAGCAGTACCATTCTCGCGGAAGGTTGACCATCTGGTGTACTTGTAGCGATAGTCATAGCATTGGGTTCTGGAAGTTGAGCTGCTAAAGCCTGCTCAAACCACCTTTTAAATTGTCTGAAAGGATTAGTATCAACTTCTACTTCACTTAAAGCCTCTAGGGTATAATCCTTGCGGAGGTCAGCTATGGTTCTATCCATAATGATTTAGTTCCTTTGCATCAATGCGCCGTTCTTCATCCCTTCAAAGTTTACTCATTTATGGTCTGAGCGGCCCGGTTATCGCTCTGAATGTCTGGCTATTGTCCGTACTTTTTCGGTATTTTCAAAGCCCTTTTACAATTCTGAGTCTGGCGGCGATTTTAGCTTTCTTACTCAATTATCCAGTAAAATTTTTTGAACGGGCGAGAATTACCCGCACTCAAGCTGTTGTTATTGTTCTGCTGGTCACCTTAACTTTATTCGGCATTCTGGCAGTTACTTTAGTGCCGATGCTGATTGACCAAACAGTCCAACTATTAAATAAGATTCCTGATTGGTTAACAGCTAGTCAAGCAAACTTAGAGCATTTTGAGAGATTTGCCAAGCAGCGACGTTTACCCCTTGATTTGCGGGTTGTGAGTAATCAAATAAACGCTAGCATTCAAAGTGTAGTGCAGCAACTGGCTTCTGGTGCGGTGGGATTAGCTGGAACATTGCTCTCAGGATTACTCAATTTTATATTAGTGGTAGTGCTGGCATTTTATATGCTGATATATGGCGATCGCGTCTGGTATGGTCTGATGAATCTACTACCATCTAAAATCAGACTCCCTTTAACCAAATCTTTGCAGCTAAACTTCCAAAACTTTTTCCTCAGCCAGTTATTGCTGGGGTTATTCATGATTGTCGCGCTTACCCCTATTTTCCTCATCCTCAAAGTACCCTTTGCTTTGTTATTTGCCATACTCATTGGAATTTCTGAACTCATTCCTTTTATTGGCGCAACTTTAGGTATTGGGTCAGTAACAATTTTGGTGCTTTTGCAAAACTGGTGGTTAGCAGTGCAAGTGGCGATCGCCGCAATTATCATGCAGCAGATCAAAGACAATCTCTTAGGCCCCAAGTTACTGGGTAACTTTATTGGACTTAATCCTATTTGGATTTTTGTAGCAATTTTGATGGGATATGAAATAGCAGGTTTATTAGGAACACTAGTTGCTGTTCCTATTGCCGGCACAATTAAAGGAACTTTCGATGCTCTTAAGGGTGGCAAGTCAGATGACTTTATGTCAACAGTCACTATTGACCATGACTCACCTCATGATGAATAGTTAATAGTCAATATTAGTATTCTGTACGCCCTGATCTTCTCCCTATCGGATTATTTCGCTGCATCACAAAACCTAAAGATACTCGTTTCATTATTAAGTACAAAACTAAAAGAATCACAAAACTAGCAGTAATAATAATCAAAGGCTGCTTTCCTAAAAGTTCTTCTATACCCCTGGTCAATACAGCATCTGGTTGAGTAATAAAATCCCAACTATTAAATCGCAGAAATCTACCCCAATAAATGCCGATCGCACACAACGCATGAGTGATTAATTCAACCTTTAAAATCCATTCACTTTTCTCAATGCGGTGTAAATAATAACCTAAATTTATTAAAGAGATAACATAAGCTTCAAATCCTGCTAAGGTCACCAACAAATAAACAGGAATTAGTACTAAGGTAATCATCCATACCGATTCAATGGTGCGAATATCGTGTATTAAATGAATTACATCAGTTAATAAATAAGGTGCGTTAGGTAAAAAAGCATAGAAAACTAAAAATCCTAGCCACCATAGCCAAGAACGTCCGCTTCTGGTGCGGAACAGCCAAACACTCAAAAGCAAAGGTATAAAAGCCAAAAATAAATTCCAAGTCATCCAACGCATATTTATACTCAAGACTTGCAATACTCTGGCTAATAATTCTTCTTTCATAGCTGTTCGCTCTCAAAAGGTATAATTAGTCTGAATTTTATTTACTAGATAATTGTGTATTTTTATACACTTAAAAACACATAACAGTTCCCAGATGAATGAGAATATAAACTAATCACAAAATCGTGATCCAACGAAATTTTCCACCCTATAGTCTCTTTTCATAACTAATGCTTTAAATTGGTTTCAATTTCTTAGTTTATATTTGTTTTTGTGTGAGCAACATAGATGAATCCTGACAAGCCACAGTATAGCGATAAAATTATTAGTGGTAAAGCTCTTCTCGTAAAATAGTTGTCAAGAGTTGTAGTACAAAATACTAAAAACTACGTAAAAATAACGTCTAACAACCTCTCTTTATTTTGCTTCCAGGTTAATTACAATCTGCTAGTTTAAAATTCCTGAATTATCTGTGAAAAATTTATGATTCACCGTAATTAAGAGGGAAATTGAACAAAAGTAAGTGGTTTTATCAGTCACCTACTCAGGCTGATTGCAGTATTTATTTAATTCTTTAACTAAGGTATCTGCTTCTTTGCCAGTAGTATTTGCTACTTTTGTGAGAGCCGTATCAATTTCTGTTCTAGCCTTTTTGAGTTTTTCCTTACCTGTGGGTGATTCTTCCGCTAATTTAGCTGCACCAAGCGCCTTACCTGCTGTGGCGATCGCCTGACTAATATTTTGGAATACTTTGATGAAACCAGTTTGAAATTCCTTCAGATTTGGGTCTGTGAAATTAAGTTCTGCTAAAGAGGTTGTAATTGCTTCTAAATCCTTCGATAGTTGTAAGCTTGTAATGACTTGTTGTCCTTTGTTTTGCTCAATCAGGGAATTTCCCGCATTCACCACCTGAATCAGTCGCTGACATTGGGTGGTTTTATCTTCAAAACAACCAGTAAGCAATACAGAGATAGTTATACCAATAGGAATAATAAGATTATATTTGCGCCAAGCCGACATACATTCTCCAAATGACAATCGAATCTCGACAATCATAGCTAATAAAAAAACCCAGTTGTTGGCTCATCTGGGTTTTTCTAATTATCAAAATTATGAAGTAGTAGTAATTTCTGGCACAAGTTCGGTCACTAACTAACTTTAACCTGTGCCGAAATATCTATGAACCTGATGTTTTGAGCCAGTTTTGTTTGCGTTGCGACAATAAACCAAGACCAGCTATTAAACCAAGTCCTAGTACAGTAGAGGACTCAGGTACTGTTTTTGCTTCCTCGTATTCGTAGGTGACTGTGACACTAGCTTTGGCTAAAGTTTCTATACCACTGCTGATGTTACCAGAGCCGGTAACAATTGAATTAGCAAAGGCTGAGAATAAAAAGTCTATATTACCAGTACCAGTAAATGCTTGCAAAAACTGGGTATCAGTAAAGACTGAGGTTGTAGATTTTGTCGCAGCTAGAGTATTAATCTTCCTACCTGAAGCCCCAGCCTTATCGTCCGTACCGTCATAGGCTGCAACTTGGTAAGTATAAAGATTTTCTGGATCAAGCAACAACGGAGTTTGTGGTACAAGATCCGGTTGTGATAAAGAGAGGTTAGCATTTAGCTTTACTGTTATTGTAGAAGCGTTTCTGCTTTTGTTTTCAAACTCTGCATTTCCAGTTAAGTCGCCGACAAAATTTAGAGTTACTTTTTGGAGAGTACCAAGAGAAGAGTTAAACTTTTGTACCCCAAGAATAGAATTCTCGATATCTGTAGTCTCGAAAGCTGTAGAACTTGTGTAGCTGAGTGAGGCTGCACTAGCAGATCCAGCAGTAGCAATAATTCCAGCGAGGGTTGTAGCAGCACCTAGTGTTTTAAACAGTGTTGTTGTCATGGGTAAATTAAGTTAGCTAAAAAAGAATTGCAATGATGACTAACTTATTTTTAACGCTGGAATCTTGTTTACCGGGTTGATAAATATACTTAAGTTTTTGTGAAGCTTTATCAACCTGTCAAATTGTTAGAATACATCCGGGTGATTCTTGCCTGGTAAACATTTCGCTTCTATCTTCACTAAGAATGTCTGCTAGTAAATTCTCGTAATCTGGCTATTTTATCAGTGTATTTGTATTTACTTATTGATCAATTTATAAGATATACGTAGTATCACGGTTTTGCTGGGAAATGCCTATTCCAGCACATCCAATTTTTTATTTAATAATTGATTCACGCGAAATTGTAATCGTTGTTGGAATTGTTTAGTACGTTGATAAACTAACTTACGTTCCTGACTGGAAACACAATCAAATACTTTGTCATTTAATTTTTCCACAGGCTCAACAAAGTAATGTAAGCGAGTTCTCATAGCCCAAACACCCATTGAAGGGAAAACAATTAAAGCGAATATTAAAGGTGATATCGGTAAAAATGGTAGTTTAAACAGTTTGCGTAATTTTTTTAAATTAATCGTCCAAGGATGTAAAGATTCGCTACCGATACAGACCACAGGGAGAATGGGGATATGATAGCGATCGCTTAACTGTACAAAACTCAAATCAAACTTCTGTAGTTGGTAACGTTGTCGCCAGCCTTTACAAGGCCCCCGTATTCCTTCGGGCGCATATAACAGAATTTTACCCTGTGCTACGGCTGCTTCAAAATCACTCAAATCAGCCCGGACTGCACCCAAAACCTGCGACCATTTGGGAGGTAGCCACCACACCATCCAAGGATGTTCAAATAATGACCCCTCTGCTATTGGTTGGGCTATCCAACCTCTTGTTTGACCTAATAAATAACCCAAACTAATAAAATCCCAAGGGAAACACATCCCTGCATGATTCATCGCCACAATCATCGGGCCTGTTGATGGTAAATTTTCAACTTGATGCAATTCCCCACGGAAATAATGCTGCACAATTGGGGCTAAAATCTCTTCCCGAAAAGCCTGTTGATAATTGGGGTTAAATTCCTCAGCCTCTGTTCTGGGAGAACGACAACCCAGACGCAACCATCTACTGAACAATGCTACATAAAATCCGCAAGGAATTAAAAACAGCAGATATTCTAACCAATTCCATCCATCTGGGTCTTGATGATAATGTTGCCAGTGACGGTTAAATAAAATCAACCAGCCAGGAGGATACCACAAACAGAGCCGATCAAACCAGCTAAATTTATACCCCCGGTTGATATTCTGATCTAAGTGAGTATTTATCAAACTTTCAGATGGTTGATTAATCACAAATACTTAATATTCAAAGGTAAAAGTTTTATCAGGAAAACATACTAGCCTGAAAAATTTATCATTTGTATCCGACCATAGACGTAAAATTTACTACATTTTCTATGAAATCAGAGGTGATGATTTAGGAAATACTCCAATCATCCATTACCCAACTTATACTTCTTCTTCCCAAGTACGCAATTGCAAATACACAAGAACCAAAGCCATAGCTAACAGTACTGTTGCGGCGGCGGCGGCGTAACCAAAATCGAATTGTCCGAAAGCTTCTTGGTAAATGTAGTAAACCAGTAAGTTGGTTGTATTTAAGGGGCCTCCACCAGTCATTACGTAAACTTGCTCAAAACTCCGCAATGTGAAAATAGCTGTGGTGACAGTGGCAAATATTAAAGTGGGTCTTAATCCTGGTAGGGTGATATGCCAAAATTGTCGCCAACCATTGGCACCATCTAATTCTGCGGCTTCGTAGCGACTGGGGGGAATGGCTTGCAACCCTGCCAAGAACACCACCATATTAAACCCTAGTTGTTTCCAAATACTTAAAATAATTAGTACAGGCATTGCCCAAAATGTATCGCCTAACCAAGAAATTGCTGGGATGCCAAATATATTTAAAAATGCGTTTATTGGGCCAGAGGTTTGAAACAACCAACGAAAGCCTAAACCAGCAGCAACCAAAGAAATGATTGATGGTAGAAAATAGGCGCTACGCAGTACCCCTCGCAAGGCCATAGAACGGTTCAATAAAACTGCCAGTCCCAAAGGAATCACTAAACTGGGGATTACAGAAGCTACGGTAAAGTAGACGGTGTTGCCAATAACTTGCCAAAAATCAGGGTTAAGTAACAATCGCCAGTAGTTCTTGAAACCTACCCAATATGTACCTGTGGAAGTGAAACTACCGGCAGTAAAGCTTAGATAAAACAAATAGGCAATAGGCCACAGGACAAATAAACCCAACAAAATTACAGCCGGGGCAAGAAAAGTCCAAGCGGCGAATGTATCATTGTCTAACCATGACTTAGTGGATATTTTTGGCATTATAATTTTCCTCTCAGCTGTCTTGAAAATGGGTGTAAGGGTCTAGGTAAAAGAAATTTAGGACTTACGCGTAGTCAGTAGTCAGTAGTCAGTAGTCAATGGTCAATTTTCTTCCTCCTACCTCCCTAGTCCCTAGTCCCCAATCCCCAGTCCCCAATCCCCAGTCCCTAATTTTGAATTGTTTATGACCCTCCGCCCTGATTCTACCTTTAGCCTTGTTTCTCCCAGCATTAATACACACCAATTGTCTCATGGCGCTCCTGTGAAACTGGGGGTAATGGCTTCTGGTAGTGGTAGCAATTTTGAGGCAGTTGCTCAAGCTATTGAAGACCAGCAACTCAATGCCCAAATCCAAGTTTTAATTTACAATAATCCCACGGCTAAAGCAGCAACTAGAGCAGCTAATAGAGGAATAGAAACGGTTTTGTTAAATCACCGTGAATACAAAAATCGGGAAGTTCTTGATCAAAAAATTGTTGAAACTCTACGTCAATATGATGTGGAATGGATAGTTTTAGCTGGTTGGATGCGTGTGGTGACATCGGTTTTAATTGATGCCTTTCCCCGACGCATTATTAATATTCACCCTAGTTTGTTACCTAGTTTTAAAGGCATTCATGCTGTGGAACAAGCTTTAGAGGCTCAGGTAAAAATTACAGGTTGCACAGTGCATTTAGTTTCTCTAGAAGTGGATAGCGGGCCGATTTTGATGCAGGCGGCCGTGCCAATATTAACCGATGACACAGCAGAAACACTCCACGCCAGAATTCAGATTCAGGAACACCGTATATTACCACAGGCGATCGCTCTGGCGACTCAGACTAATAGGACTTACGCATGAAAACGAAAGATCAAGGGTTTGGAGAAGGAAGGGTATAGGGGTATAGGGGTATAGGGGTATAAATATTTGAAACCCTTACACTCTTACACCCTTACACCCGGTCTCAACAGACAATCTGTGTGCGTAAGTCCTAGCTAATTTAACGGAAGTGTTGTGTTCTACGACTGGCGCAGTTTCCACAAACAACTAGAAACCAAATTGGTCATGATATGAGCCACAATTGGCACTAGCAAGTTACCACTCCACAAGGCACTGTACCCCAGTATTACCCCAACAATGCTTGCCCAAATTACGTAAGGCCATTGTTGGGAACCACTCAGGTGCAGAATACCAAAGCATAAACTAGAACCAATAACGGCGAAATGATCTAAGCCTAAAGCGGGTAACATAACACCGCGAAATAATAATTCTTCACTTAATCCTGGTAGTAACCCCAACCAAATTAAGTCTGGCCAGGCTAAAGGTTTCAGCACTAATTCTAAGTAATAGTCGGCGCTTCTGCGGTATGCCTTCCAAAAACTATAAGCTAGCCCACTTAAAACAGTAATAATTAACCCTACACCAAGCCCCAGCAAAAAATCTCTTGGGTACCAATGCCATTCAAATAACAAAAAGTTCCCAAAGCGTAACCATAGTTTAGCAACTGTCCACAACAAGACGGCAGTTACACCCATCGCCACTAGCACTTGGGTACGTGTTAAGTATGGAATTTCTGGTTCTTGTTTTTGTTGTTCAACCACAGGTGTTTTAGGGGATTGGGGATTGGGGGAAGAAAATGGACTATGGACTATGGACTATTGACTATGGACTATTGACTATTGACTATTGACAAAGAGACTTTGGATTAATGCCTGCTTTGTGGGCTACTATGAAGCCGACTGCTTCTAAATAAGATTTTACTTGTGTGGATTTAATTCCTAAGGCTTGGGCAGGGACTTGAATTTGGGTTTGATTTTCCTCTACAGTGATAATCTGGCATTGCTTTTGGCTTAGGCTGAGTAAGGCGCTGCTACCGCAGGCTGTTGCTGGCATGATAATAGCATCCACTTGCTCTGCCCAAATGTCTTCTAGGTGAGATTGGCTTAACTCTTTCTTTAATATAAATTGTGGTGCGCGGCTTAAACCTACGAGTACGCTCGGTAAGAAAGTATAACCTAATTCTTCTGCCGCAGAACGGGGGGATAAGCCTGGATATGGCGGTTCTGGTGCTAAAGCGGGGGAATGGGCGCAAGGAATGTGAAAGTTTCTGACTACTAAATGGCTAATGACTGCTTCTGCACCAGCTATGGGGTCTACACCTTTACCGTGGCGATAGTTTTGTGCTGCTTCCTCATTCATATCATCCGGGAAACGGGCGACAACTGCGATCGCTTCTGCCCCGTTTTTGTTAATTAATATTTCCGCAGCTCGTAATAAACTATCGGGGTTGCCAATTGTCCCCCAACTTGCGCCTGATGGTGCAGTTCGTAATTCTACATTCAAGGGCGCATCTGTAATTACATGATCTGTGATGGTTAAGCCTAAAGTTGCGCGCGCTGCATCGGCTGCTTGTAGGTGTCGTAGTCTTAAATCTGGCTCAATACCTTGGTCTAAAAGTAACCCAACTTTATTATTGCGTACGGGGCGCAAACCCCAGCATCCGGCAGCAAATTTGTCAAGTCCATAACCTTCCACATAGAAAGAGTTAGGGATATTCCAGTATAAACTAGCACCGTTAAGAACATTGGGGTGAGTGATCAGGCGATCGCAAACCTGTGCTATTAATCTAGCAACAGGTAAAGCATCCCCCGCATATCCCCCAATCGCTGCACCAATACCAGTAGGTACAATCAAGATAGCAGTGTAAGGACGATTCATATTCAGTGCTGAGTTAATGTAGCTTAAAAATTATTGCGGATGGATGGGTTAATTTCCAATTGGAGACACTTTAACCCCCAATATTTATCAATACTCAGCACTTAGGGACTTCCGGATAAAAAAATGTCCAAAATGTAGGGTGCGTCAGTGCGAAAAAACTTAGCTGTGACAAGAAATTATTCATGCTGACGCACCCTACTAACCGTCAATTTGGAATAATTTGTTTTTTGGTGTTCCCTGAAAACTCCCTACTCAGCACTAGCAGTAGTAACCACAGCTTCTACTGTCGCCTTTTGCTGTTCATCATCTACAGCAGTAATCGCCCAACGCAGAGGTTCACCTTGCTTTTGCAACTCAGCCTCAATGGCTTGTTGCAACTCTGTGGGTGTTTCTTGGATGTCGATTTCTACACTGATAAAATGAGTTGTCATCGCTGTCAATCCAGTTGATTTGTAGCTTCTAGAATAACCGATTTCAGCCCTATGCAAATACTGAGTTGATTTTATAGTTGGTGTAAATGGTAATGGGTAATAGCGAATAGGTAATTGTTTTTTACTATTACCTATTACCAAAATTATCTTACTTACCGAATTGCTTTTGATAAACAGTGTCTTCTTTTTCGGTTTCAATTTTCAAATCGGAACGAGGATAGGCTACACAAAGTAATGCGTAACCTTGTTGTTGTAGTTCTGGGCTAACCCCCATACCATCAGTTTGATCTACAGTTCCGGTAATAATTTGACCAGCACAAGTTGTACAAACACCAGCATGGCAAGAACTAGGTAAATCTAACCCTTGTTCATCTGCAACTGATAAAATGGTTTTATCTTCAGGAACTTGTAAAGTGTGGGTTTTGCCTTGGTGATGAATTTCAACGGTGTATGTTTTAGACATATACAAAATCAGAGTGAAGCAAATGACAAATGAAATATCTTATCTTATAAATAGGTAGCCAATCAAATAGTGCAAGGGCAACAGAGGAATTATTTGCAAATAGCTTTAACTGCGAAAGTAGCTATACAGTAATAATTATAAGTCCTTGCCAGACAAAAAAATAAAGTAAGGAATTTCACTTTTTCTTAGTTCTGCCGGGAAAGACTGATAAGGTGATATTCTCCTGCGACCTAGAGAGTGATTATAAAATTTGCCGAAAGTTAAACCAAACATCTTGGAGTAAACAATGCTGGAATCATACCGTCAACACGTTGCCGAAAGAGCAGCACTAGGCATTCCTCCCTTACCGTTGGATGCAAAACAAACTTCAGAATTATGTGAATTGCTGAAGAATCCACCAAAGGGTGAAGAAGATACATTATTACATTTATTGCGCGATCGCGTTTCCCCTGGTGTTGATCCGGCGGCTTACGTCAAAGCTGGATTTCTCACGGCCATTGCCAAACAAGAAGTTAAAAGTCCCATCATTTCGTCCATAGACGCGGTGCAGTTGTTGGGAACAATGGTAGGCGGCTACAATGTCCAATCCTTAATCGAGTTGCTGCAATTTGCCACCGTCTCCGTCTCCGACTCTTCCGAAACACCCTTAGTTATGGGTGGAGAAGGCAAAGAACCCATAGCAGCCTACGCCGCTGCCGCCCTCAGCAAAACCTTGCTAGTGTATGATGCTTTTCACGATATTTTGGAATTAGCAAAAACTAACCCCTATGCTAAACGGGTAGTTGATTCCTGGGCAGCAGCCGAGTGGTTTACATCTCGCCCCCAACTGCCAGAATATATCAACGTCACCGTCTTTAAAGTACCAGGGGAAACCAACACTGACGACTTATCCCCCGCCACCCACGCCACTACCCGCCCAGATATTCCCTTACACGCTTTAGCAATGCTAGAGTCAAGGCAACCAGGAAGCTTAGAAACTATTACTGAGTTGAAGAAAAAAGGACATCCCGTTGCTTACGTCGGTGATGTAGTCGGTACTGGTTCTTCTCGTAAATCGGCAATCAACTCAGTTTTGTGGCACACAGGCGAAGATATTCCTTATGTACCCAACAAACGCGCTGGGGGGTATATTTTAGGTGGTGCGATCGCTCCCATCTTTTTCAACACAGCTGAAGATGCCGGTGCTTTGCCTATACAATGCGATGTCACCAAATTAGAAACTGGTATGGTGATTACCATCTATCCCTACAAAGGCGAAATCACCAACGAAGACGGCGAAGTTATTTCTACCTTCACCCTCAAACCAGACACCATCCTCGATGAAGTCCGCGCCGGTGGACGCATCCCCCTACTCATCGGCCGTACCCTCACCGACAAAACACGCCAAGCCCTTGGTTTAGAACCCAGCACCTTATTTATCCGTCCCCAACTACCAGCAGACACAGGCAAAGGCTACACTCTTGCACAGAAAATGGTAGGTAAAGCCTGCGGTTTACCTGGTGTGCGTCCGGGGACATCCTGCGAACCCATCATGACTACCGTTGGTTCCCAGGATACCACCGGCCCTATGACCCGCGACGAATTAAAAGAACTGGCTTGTTTAGGTTTCAGTGCTGATTTAGTCCTGCAAACCTTCTGTCATACCGCCGCCTATCCCAAACCCGTAGACATCAAAACCCACCACGAACTACCAGATTTCTTCTCCTCCCGCGCTGGTGTAGCCTTGCGTCCCGGTGATGGTATCATTCACTCTTGGCTCAACCGGATGCTATTACCCGACACCGTAGGTACAGGTGGCGACTCTCATACTCGCTTCCCCTTGGGTATTTCCTTCCCCGCAGGTTCCGGTTTAGTCGCCTTTGCTGGCGCGTTGGGTGTGATGCCATTGGATATGCCAGAATCAGTTTTAGTCAGATTCAAAGGCGAATTGCAACCAGGAATTACCCTGCGAGATATTGTCAACGCCATTCCTTACGTCGCCATTCAACAAGGTTTGCTGACAGTCGAGAAGGAGAACAAGAAAAACATCTTCTCTGGGCGCATCATGGAAATTGAAGGCTTACCAGATTTGAAAGTCGAACAAGCCTTTGAACTTACCGATGCTACCGCCGAACGCTCTTGTGCAGGTTCCACCATTAAATTGAGTGTGGAGACAGTCGCTGAATATCTGCGTTCCAATGTAGCCCTACTGAAGAACATGATCGCACGGGGTTATCAAGATTCCCGCACCCTCCTACGCCGTATCGCCAAAATGGAAGAATGGTTAGCCAACCCCGTGTTATTAGAAGGCGATGCAGATGCGGAGTATGCAGCCATCATTGAAATTGATTTAAACGACATCAAAGAACCAATTGTCGCTGCTCCCAATGACCCCGATAATGTTAAGTTATTATCGGAAGTTGCTAATGATCCAGTACAAGAAGTTTTCCTTGGTTCTTGTATGACAAACATCGGTCATTATCGTGCAACAGCGAAAGTTTTAGAAGGTGCAGGAGAAGTCAAAACTCGCCTGTGGATAGCACCACCAACCCGCATGGATGAACACCAATTAAAAGAAGAAGGTGTATACAGTATTTTTGGTGCGGCTGGTGCAAGAACTGAAATGCCTGGTTGCAGTTTGTGTATGGGAAATCAGGCGCGAGTTGCTGACGGAACTACAGTATTTTCCACCTCCACCCGCAACTTTAATAACCGTATGGGTAAAGGTGCGCGAGTGTATTTAGGTTCTGCTGAATTAGCCGCCGTTTGCGCGTTGTTAGGACGCATTCCCACAGTACAGGAATATCTTGATATTGTGGCGAATAAGATTCATCCTTTTGCTGATAATTTATATCGGTATTTGAACTTTGATCAAATCGCCGGTTTTGAGGATGAAGGGCGCGTGATTCCGTTGGAAGATATGCCCAAGCTTGAGGATATTTTGGGTATGCCTACAGCAGCGAGGTAGATAATAGTAGGGTGGGTAATCTCCGCCCTACTCCCAAGATCATACTTTTACGTTAAAAATTAGGTTCAATTTCTGAACTCCAAACATATATTCCTCCAGATTCTAGTCCCCAAACTCGTTTAGCAACCTGAGTAAGTATTTCTTGGCGTTTTTCTATTGACTCTGAGTTCCAATCTTCAAATTGTTGAATATCCAATAGTTGAATTGCACGATTCAATTGAGTATTGTTGCCAACATTAGGCTTTTCTACTAACGAGCGAGTGGTAAAAATTTGTGATTCTCTATAACCTGACTTTTTTTGCGTATATGGTTTATCAGAAACCGAAGTATTTATGGTTTTTTCTAATAAAGTGAGATTTCCAAGCTTTTGAGCATAAGATTTGTATTCATTAGGCTTATCAAAAACATTGATTACATCCGTACTAATTGATTGTGGTAGTATGTGTTCAATATGATTAGCCTTGTTTAAATACCATTCTAAAGGTTTAGAATTACTATAGACCATATCATCTATATACTGGTTTATTTTGGCAAGTATATAACGTAATCTAAATTTGGCAATTTTTGAATCAGTTAGTTCACGAAATGTCAGTTCAAAATCATCACGCATAGACACAAACTCTGGAACAAAATGTTCTTTTATAAAGTGTACAAATTGTTCTTCATTGCAAATTTCGCGTAACTTTTTACTCCACTGTGAAAAACTACGTATGACATTAATATCTCTACGTCGGCTTGAACGAGTAATTGTGTAAAAGAAGAGTAGATTTTCTACGTAAAGACATAGGTTTATGAATAATTCTTTGCTGAGATGTCTACCGGAAAGTAACAAAATGAAATGCTGTCTATATCGCTGTTGTAGTATTTGTATATTTTTGAGATATTGATTATCTGAACCATCAGTGTTTTTGGCTTGACTAAAATAACAGTAATGTTCACTAGCATTAATCAATTGTTCAACAAACTTTAAAGGGTTTTCAAAAATACCGTATTTTTTACCTTCTTCAATAAACCAATTATAAATATCCTCTTCAGGAAAATTGTTTTGAAGATTTACGTCATAATGAGACATTACATAATATCGTAAAAATCTTAATGGATCTTCTTTATGCTTATATAAAGTTTTCATTAATTTATCCCATTTTATTTTAAGTTTATGCCAATGTGAATTATCCTCTTTATCTCTAGAAGTACTAATAAAAAGGTAGTTTTTTAATAAATCTATAGATGTTAATCCAACACCTCGATCATTTATTGTTTCAAAAACTTTTAAAGCATTTTTTAAATTTGGTGTTTCAATTCTAATCAATTTAATCTTATTGCTTAAACCTGATGAAAACTGTTTTAGAGCCTGTGGATTATTAATAAATCTATCTTCAACAAATTCCTTGATTAAATCGTAAGTATCAAGAATTTTTTCTGCTGAACTAGAAGCATATCCACTTCTTTCATTCCATTTTATTGTATTATTGGCAATTGCTTCTAATAAAGCAGCAGCATCACTATCATATTGGAGAGACAATCGATATTTATTAATATCATCTCCAGTTATTAAATCTTGAGAAACTCCAGAGAGAAGACTTTCTAAAGCTTTGGATTGTTGACTGTATTCTGCTAGACAATCGCGAATAATACAAAATATCAAATATATCGTTGTTAATCTTTGCTGTCCATCGATTAACTGATAAGTTCTATCACTATCCCTGAAAACAACTATTGATCCTAAAAAATATTCTGTATCTTCTTTTAAATCTTCTTCATCGTATAAATCATATACTATATCTTGAAGCAGTTTTTCTACATTGGATTTTTGCCATACATATTCTCTTTGGAATGCTGGTACGGAATAGAACTCTTTGAATAAATCAGCGATACTTAAATTACTTGCTTCAATTTTCGGTGCAACTGACATAAATCTGGAATCTAACCTTGTATACAGGATAACTACGGTTATAGCCTATAATCATCGATTTGTTATATAGAAAAACAAAGGTTGGTTATACTACAGGAAGCTTAATCGCACCATATTACACACATACCTAACCCCCCAGCCCCCTTCCCTACAAGGGAAGGGGGAGAAATTTAGCTCCCCTCTCCGCGTCGGAGAGGGGTTGGGGGAGAGGTCAGCCATAATGTATGAATCAACACCAACTTCCATAATTCATACATGAATTATCCAACACCAAAAAAAGACCAAATTACCAATATAGTTATCGGGCAAATAATAAACCCAAATAAAATGCAGCTTGCTAAAGAATTTCGTCGCCAAATGACACCAGCAGAAAAAATTCTTTGGCAACATCTTCGGGGTAATCGTCTCAATGGTTTACACTTTCGTCGTCAGCAAATTATTGATGGTTTTATTGCAGATTTTTACTGTCACGCGGCTAGGTTAGTGATAGAGGTGGATGGAAAAATTCATGAATTACAAGCTGAATATGACGCAGAACGTGACAAGGTTTTGTTAGCTAGAGGGCTGCGTTTGTTAAGGATTAAAAATGAGGAAGTGGTGCAGGAAATTGATCGGGTTTTGACGCTGATTTCTCAGGTTTGTAGTGAAGAGACCTAACCCCCTAACCCCCTTCCCTTGAAGGGAAGGGGGAAAAAATGCTGTCTTTTTCATGTTGAAGATTTAGGCGATCGCGCTAAATTATAGATACAACCTGTAAACTTAAATCGATGAAGTCCCTACAAGAGTACACTACAGTGATCCGCCCCGATAATAACGGTACATTCGTTGCTTATGTACCCGCAATTCCTGGTTGTCATGCTTGGGGACAAACACCGGATGAAGCCCGTAGTGAACTTGTCTATGTTTTTGAAATGATTCAAGAAGAGTTTAATCAGCTACGATAATTAATGCGATCGCACCCCCTCACCCCAAACTAATTTAACTTAACTGTGCTACCAGTTGATTTTCTAGCAAAGTATCATTAGTCAATAAATCTTCAACGGTGATACGTAAAAAGCGCTGTTCATCAACTTGAAATAGTATTTTAATCCGATCGCTCCCCGGAAATCCTGGTGGTGTGAGTTGGGCTATGGTTCTTGCACCTTCTTTATCGTTGAGGGGTTTAACACTGGTGACACCATTATCTAGGCGGCGGGTAATTAAGCGATCGCCATCAAAATATACTTCTGTTCCACCGGTCTCTGTACCTAACTCACCCAAGATTAATTCAATACTTGGTTGATTTTCCAAAGAAGCGCCTAAGACTAATTCTACTGGCTGAGTCATGGGGTAGCCTTGTCCAGCCTTAATGATGGAATGCCAACTGTGGCGCTGATTGCGACGATCCCAATAGCGCACACCATAACTGTGGTAGAGAAAGTCTTTGATTTCTACTCCTTGGGATAGTTGCAATGCACCTTGAGCGATCGCCTCAAATGGTTTTTCACAACGGATTTTTTCTGGCTGAAAATATTGCTTTACCCATGTCTGCACTGCGGGGAGTTGTACTGTACCACCAACTAATAACACTGCGTTAATATCTGCTAATTCTATTCCTTGGCGGCGTGCTTGCTGTAATAAATTAGTCATCGCATCATCTAACTGCTCAAAAAACCCATGTTCTTTGAGGATGCTTTCTAGAGTATCCCGATTTAATTCTAATTCGTAACTTTCAAAGTTTTCATCATCAAAATAAACTTCGCTGGCTTGGTTTTGGGTTGATAGTTGAATCTTCACCCTTTCTGCTAGTCGCGTTGTTAAAGGGCTTACCGCCAATCCTTGAGTTTTGGCAAAGTAATCTACTAACCAATTATCAATATCTGTACCGCCTAAATTTTGCCCTGCTTTCGCCAATACACGGGCAGTTTTAGTTTTTTGTTTAGATTCTTCTGCTAGGGATTTATTACCCCATTTAAGTAAGAATCCTACAGGTTTTGTATTTGTTTGGGCGCTTTTATTTAACTGGACGAGGGATAAATCTAATGTCCCGCCACCAAAGTCAACTACTAAGAGAATTTCTTGGTCTGCTAAACCATAACCCAAAGCGGCGGCTGTGGGTTCATCTAACATCCGCACTTGTTCTACAGGTAGGGCTTGGCAGACTTGACCTAACCAATAACGATAAGCTTCAAAGCTATCAACGGGGACAGTTAATACTAGGGAATCTAAGCCGCCTTCTAGGGGTGCAAGTTGTTGAATAACTTCGGTAAGGAACCATTGTCCGACTTGTTCAAAGGTGACAATTTGTCCGTCTAGTTCTGGTAAGAAGCCTTGGATATCTGCCCCAATTCCTCGTTTGAAGCTGCGAAAGAATCGGGTATCACCTTTGAGGTCAAGACCGCGATCGCGTACTTGTTGCCCTATTAAGATTTTAGCTTGGTTGGCATCTTCTACGTAAACCAAGCTGGGAATTAATGGGGGATTAAGGCTTTGTTGGATGGATAAGCCGGGTAAGGTAATGGTTTGGGGTTGTTGGGTGACGGGGTTCCAACGAGCAATTACGGTGTTACTTGTACCAAAGTCAATCGCGATCGCCATATTCTTTTATTATGTTCGCGCAAAAGCGCAAAGTCACAAAGTGCTTTTATATCAAAGAACTATTGTCCCACAAGCCACCATGACCGCAAATGGTTGATCGCTACTTCTTTGTGTTTGGCTTCGACTTCTATCCACGGGGCTTGTTTATAGATTTTGGGCATATTGGTGATGAGATTGCTGTGTTTGCGATCGTTGAAAGCTTGTTCGCCGTTAGAAATATGGACTAGTTGCCATTCTGGGTTTGTCCAGGTTTCTCTGGCGGCGGACAACATGGCGGCGACGCTGGGGTGGTCGTAGCTATCTAGGTTTTCGTGGCAAATATGATGATGGGCATCGAAGACCATTGGTATTTGAGCTTGTTGGCACACGTTGAAGATTTCTTCGGCGCTGTAAGCGTATTCGTCGTTTTCTAATGTCAATCGGTTTTTGATGTTTTCTGGCAGGTTGGCGATGACTTTGACTAGTTGTTCACTACGTTGAGATTTACCGCCGTGAATGTTCATCAATGACCAAGGAGAACGAGGTAAGCCTAGTAAGTCGAAAGTCCGGGCGTGTCGTTCTAAAATTTTGATACTAGTTTGGACGATTTCGGGAGAGTCGGAACTGAGGACTACATACTGATCTGGGTGTAGTACCATTCTGATATTGAGAGCTTGCGATCGCTCACCAATTTTACCCAAGTCAGTGCTGATTGCTTCTAATATATTTGCCCCAATTTGGTCTTCCATATCGCTGAGGGGAAATAAAGCCGAGGAAATGCGATACAGGCGAAGATTGTTTTCCTGACAAAATGTGAGGGCATCATGTAAGCACTGTAAGTTATGCAGATATATTTCTCTTAAGCTGCTTTCACGTTGAGCGAGAGAAAGTTGTAAATAACGAGTACGCGTCATTGTCCGAAAGCGCACTTTTTTATCAAATGTAATGCAAACCAGTCCTAACTCTGGTTGAGTGTTTTTTCTTAACTTTGCCGTTTGAGGCAGGTTGTTTAACTGGGTTGCAGTCATTAAATTATCTATGGTTACCACTGTTTTATTAAACTTATTTTTTTCAATGCGTGGATAGTATCTAAAGCCTCAGCTTGGAGAAGCTATGAGATATAAATTTTGTATTCCCACAGTAAAAACATCTAGCTGTTGGTAGAAAGCGTTTACAGCATTTCCTAATCTACTGAGGTACTGAGTAAACCGTTAATAAAATTTAGGTGTATTTTTTAGTAATGCTGTCAAGCTCGTGAAATATTTATTAATATAAGTGTATCACCTAAAAGAACCTCTACACAGCAGCATTTTTGTCAACAGTCACAAACTGTACCAGCAAAATAATAGGGGAATATGAAAGACCAACAACAGTCCGACTCTAAAGAATTTGTAGGTAACCTCAAGAATGGAATCTGGCTGTTTGGCCTTTCCTCTTGGGTATTTGGCATTACTGACCGCAGTATTGCTTCCTTTGCCGATGGTTATCTATCTGCATTGGATTTAACGCAACTGTTTACTGCTGCTACATTCTTCGTCGCCTGGCTATTTTTGAAGCCAACTTCTAAGGTTTAATCATCTGGGAGTGCTTCACGGGTAGAACTTGTATGAAAAAATTTGCTTATAAAAAAGGTAACTCTGAAAACTCAGAGTTACCTTTTTTTGGCTTTGAATCAACAACAAAAATTAGGCAAACGCGGCGGTTTTTACGTCATTATTTGCCAAAATTTCTTGTAACTCATCGGCATCTACTGTTTCTTTATCAACTAGCATTTGCGCGATTTGGTCGAGGATGTGGCGGTTATTTACCAACACATCTTTAGCACGGGTGTAGGCTGTTTCTACTAGTTTGTGAACTTCTTCATCAATAGCAGCAGCCGTCTCTTCCGAGAAGTCGCGCTCAGACATGATGTCACGACCGAGGAACATATTGCCTTGCTGACGACCGAGGGCGACAGGGCCGAGTTTATCGCTCATGCCAAATCGGGTAATCATCTGACGGGCAACACGGGCTACTTGTTGTAAGTCGTTGGAAGCACCTGTGGTAACTTCTTCATCACCAAAGATGATTTCTTCAGCAATACGACCACCCAAAGCTACAGCCATCTGATTTTCCAGATAAGCGCGGCTGTATAAACCTGTATCCATGCGGTCTTCGCTGGGGGTGAACCAAGTCAAACCACCGGCACGTCCACGAGGAATGATGCTGATTTTTTGTACTGGGTCATAGTCGGGCATCAATGCACCAACTAAAGCGTGACCAGCTTCGTGATAAGCTACCAAAACTTTGCGTTTTTCGCTCATTACCCGGTCTTTCTTCTCTGGCCCAGCCAACACGCGGTCAATTGCGTCGTTGATTTCGTCCATCGAAATTTCGGTCAGGTTGCGCCGTGCTGCTAAGATTGCGGCTTCGTTTAGCAGGTTGGATAAATCTGCACCGGTAAATCCGGGGGTACGACGAGCGATTTTATCCAAGTCCACATCCTTAGCCAAGGTTTTACCACGGGCGTGGACTTTGAGAATTTCACTACGTCCGCCGTAGTCGGGACGGTCAACAACGACTTGACGGTCAAAGCGACCAGGACGCAACAAGGCGGCATCAAGAACATCGGGACGGTTGGTAGCAGCGATAATAATGATGCCAGTGTTACCTTCAAAACCATCCATTTCGGTGAGTAACTGGTTGAGGGTTTGTTCCCGTTCATCGTTACCACCGCCTAAACCAGCACCCCGTTGACGACCGACAGCGTCAATTTCATCGATGAAGACGATACAGGGAGCGTTAGACTTAGCTTGTTCAAATAAATCGCGGACGCGGGATGCACCCACACCAACGAACATTTCCACAAACTCAGAACCAGAGATAGAGAAGAAAGGTACGCCAGCTTCCCCGGCGACTGCACGAGCTAGGAGGGTTTTACCTGTACCTGGAGGCCCTACTAACAAAACACCTTTAGGAATTTTCGCACCGACAGCAGTAAAGCGATCGGCGTTTTTAAGAAAGTCTACGACTTCGTTTAGTTCTAATTTTGCTTGGTCAATCCCCGCAACATCACCAAAGGTAACTTGGGTTTGTGGTTCCATCTGCACTCTGGCTTTGGATTTACCAAAGTTCATGGCTTGGCTACCAGGGCCACTTTGTGCGCGACGGAGTAAGAAGAATAAGCCCACCAGAAGTAATACAGGGAAAAATAAGCTGCTTAATGCTTTAAACCAAAATCCTTCATCGGTTTGTGGCAAAACAGTAATATCAACGCCTCTTGCAGTCAGAGTATTAATTAATTCTGGATCGTTGACTAAAGTAACAAGTTTTTTACTAGGGTCATATTTGGGTGTGACTAGTGCCGTGGAACGGTCTGCACTCAAACTAACTCTTTCTACTCTGCCTTTTTCAACTTCTTGAATAAACTGGCTATAGCGCCATGATTCCCGACTTTGGGGTTGTTTTTCAAAAAAAGCTGTGCCAAGCGCAATTACAACAATAAATAGCAGCGCGTACAGCCCCGCATTTCTCCATCTTTTATTCACCGAGGTTTATCCTCCCGTATTTTTGTGCGTAGGGCATTATTAGAATTATGTTAACTTATCTTAACGTATACCAAAATGATACATCTGTCATGCTAAGAATAGTTCCCTAAGTTTTTGCAGGCGTGGATGGTAGGGATCATATTGTAACGATTCTGTGGGTTGGTAAACGGTATGTATGGGAATAACTTCCACCACACTATTAGTGTAGGCGATCGCTTCAAAACCGTTGACTAGCTCAGATGTCCAAGGTTCCTCCTGCACCGTTTGTTGATGAGTTTGTAGCCAGTGGATTAGCTGCTGTCGTCCAATTCCTGGCAAAATTCCCTCTGTTAAAGGTGGTGTCCACCAACTCCCATTTTGCCATCCCCAAAGGTTGCCTGTGGTAGTTTCTAGCCAATTTCCGGCGGTATTCACTAAAATTGCTTCTTGGGAGTTTAACTTTGCCGCATAAGTTTTAGCCATCCACGCACTCAGATAGTTACCAGTTTTATGAGAAGGCAAACTACGATATATTTCTGTTTCGGCAATAGTGCAAGATACGCCATATTTTTGGATTTCTAATAAATTTTGGGGTAAATACCTGCCAATTATCCATTCCCTACCATCAGGAAAGATGGTGATTCTGAGAACGGGGAAATGAGTTAAAAGTATTTCTGCACCTTGGCGGATACGGTTCCAGTCTGGTTGTTCCCAAGCAAAAGATTGAATGGAAGTGTGCAGGCGATCGCAGTGTGCCTGCCAATTAGTTAAAGTATGATCGAGAGAATGCCCATAAACTCTCAGCGTGGTAAAAATAGTTGCCCCATAAAGTAACCCAGGATCATAAATATCTAACTCCAAGGTTTGGGAATTAATTAGCTTACCGTTGTACCAGAACATCTTGGGGATTGGGGATTAGGAATTGGGGACTGGGTGAGCAGGGGGAGCAAAGAAGAATAACTATAGACTAATGACTAATGACAACTGACAACTGACAACTGTACAGACGCGATTAATCGCGTCTCTGACTAATCTTTTGGTGGAAACATAATCCTAGCAACCCCTTCAGGGGTAGTGATGAATTTTCCTCCTAACTTTTCAATTTCACTAATCGCTCTTTTGCGTGTTGTGTCATCTACTTGATTATTTAATATCATTGCCCAAGTAGAAATTTGTGCATACTTACTGTTAGGATTTTGTTTAAGAAAATTAGCTGTCCTCAAAGATGTGAGGGCTATATGTTTGCTGTCTTCATCTGTATAGTTACTAGCCCAGCTTGCGGCGGTGGCAAAAGAATGTTGAGCAGCTTGAGCGTTTCCTAGAAAAAGTAACTCATCAATTCCTTTAAAGCGCCATACGTGATATGACTTTTCAGGAAGCAGAGGTTTTAGAGATTTTAAGCCTTTTTCCATGAGTGCAATGGAGCGTTCTGGCATAGCAGCATAAAGAGAAATACTAGTGGAAAGGCTAATATAAACGTCTAAAAATCTTGGGTCACGTTCTATAATCACTTCAAAATATTCTGGACTGAGGCTGTAACCTGTTTTAGCTCTGATTTCTTCATCGCCAAAATATTGTAAAAAATTTAAATATACCCAATTAGCCATTAAGTTATCGTAGCCAAAACTGGGTGTTTTTTTGAGTAAATTGAGTCTCAGTTTCTCTGCTTGCATATCTTTTTCCAGCGTTGCTAGAGAAATGTCTTGTTGATTTTTCAATAACTTTTGTAATCGCGGAGATTGTATCCAGCTAATGGTCAATGCACATAAGCAGACTACACAAGGAGCAAGAATAGATTGACGAGACAGTATCATGATATTTCTAGTTTTCTTTCCTACAAGTAGTTTGCCCGTAAAAATATTTAACTTTACACCCCTACACCCAGTCTCAACAGACAACCTATGTGCGTAAGTCCTACAATATATTTATTAGGGACGGTCGTAAGCCTCTACAATCATCTGGATGTTACAAAAATTAGGGAAAATTAGTATTATTTTTAGCTTGCTGTACGCTTAGTTCAGCAGGTGCTAATGCTTGGCTACGCTAATGGCACTCACCACGAGCTTGATCCCAAGATACCAATCCAAGATAGGATGGACGTTGATTTACGTATTCTTTTACATAATGCTTATGAAGCGCTATTGGTCACGTCTGCTTGCCCTTGTCCTAGTTGTAGCTATTGGTTTAGTAGGCTGCGGTAGTCCAGATAGTTTGACAGGTGATTATCGCCAAGATACTTTGGCTGTCGTCAATACGTTGAGACAAGCTCTAGAGATAACAGAAGATTCACCAGACAAAGCTGCACTCCAAGCAGAGGCTCGGCAAAAAATAAATGATTTTTCTGCTCGCTATCAAAGGGTTAACTCTGTTTCTGGTCTAAATTCCTTTACAACTATGCGAACAGCTCTCAATTCCCTAGCTGGACACTACAGTTCCTATCCGAATCGACCTGTACCACAAAAGCTTAAGAGTCGTTTAGAGCAAGAGTTCAAGCAGGTAGAATCAGCACTAAAACGGGGTGCTTAACTATCTACTATCTTAGTTTGCACAGTCAAGAGTCAAAACTAGCGGCTCTTGACTAGAGTAATTAAAAATTCCAAATTTTAAAAATATTTACAATATTTATATGACTTACGCACCCAAATTGTGTGTTGAGACCGGGTGTAGGGGTATAAGGGTTTAGGGGTGTGAGAGTTTAAAAGATTGATTTTGAATTTTGTAGCTTTAGCTTCCCGTAGGGTTTTATAAAAAAAAGATCCAACTGGGTAGGGTGCGTCAGTGCGAGAAAACTTAGCTGTACCAAGAAATTCTTCATACTGACGCACCCTACTAACCGTCAATTTGGAATAATTTATTTTTTGGTATTCCCCTAATTTATTGCTGATTAAGCCAACAAATATCCCGTAAGTAGGATGTTATTGGTTGCATAGTTTTAATAGTTTTACAGAATACAACATTTGATTACATAAACATAGGTTTTAGTATTCAAGCGGCAAAAGTTTTTTTTGGCGCATAAAATTTGATACATATTCATCCCAGTTACGTAAATTGGGATGAAGTTTGATTTGTCCTTTTGATGTCCAATATGTCTAACCGTCCCTTGAATCATGTAAGAATAAGATTACTGTGCCGACAGCTAGTAACAGCAATTTTCAGTAGTAGCCTTTTGCTTCCCTATTTGGGGATAGAACCAGTCCAGGCACAGGTAACAGAATTTTGCCAGATATCATCAACAGCAGCACAAACAAAAGAAAAGCTACGTTTATCGGCGCTCAAAGGCAATCAAGATGCGCGAAAACGCTATCAAGGACTAATCAAACAACAGGCTCAGGAATTACAAAAATGTCGTAGTCGCACATGGCCGAACGTCCAAGCCGTATGGTTACGTTTATATCCTTGCGATATGAAACCAGGGGCTATAGACCAAATTATGGATCGGATGGTTAATCGTGGCTATAACGAAGTTTATCTAGAGGTATTCTACGATGGGCGAGTGTTGTTACCCGCATCTGCTAACCCGACAGTTTGGCCGTCTGTGATTCGCACAAAGGGCGCAGAAAAAGTTGATTTACTAGCTACAGCAATTCAAAAAGGACGACAACGGGGCTTAAAAGTCTACGGTTGGTTGTATACGAATAATTTTGGTTATAATTATGCACTGCGGCGAGATAGGGAAGGTGCGATCGCTCGCAATGGTAAAGGTCAAACTAGTCTATACGTTGTCGATAATGGGTCTCAAGTCTTCATTGACCCATACAACGAACAAGCCAAACGCGACTACTATCGCATGGTTCAAGAAATAGTCCGCCGTCGTCCAGATGGTTTGTTATTTGATTATGTGCGTTACCCACGCCAAGCAGGTAGTAATTCTATTGCTACTAAAGTTGCAGATTTGTGGTTGTATACGGAGGCTACCCAAGCAGCTTTATTTCGCCGCGCGCAGAATCAAAAGGGGTTGGAGTTAATCCGCCGCTTTTTGAGCCAAGGTTATGTCACCCCAGCAGATATCAACGATGTTGATCGACTTTATCCTCAAGAAGGTGAACCTATGTGGCAAGGTCGCATTATACCGCCACAGCAGAAGTCATTAATGACACCCACAGCTAGACAACCAATTTTACAAATGGATTTGTGGCTATTGGCGATCGCTCATTCCATGCAGGGTATTATAGATTTTGTCTCGTTAGCTACCCACCCAGCCAAACAAATCAATATTCCTACTGGTGTGGTCTTCTTTCCTGATGGCAATCAAACTGTAGGACAAGGTTATGATTCTCGCTTGCAACCTTGGGATAAATTCCCTAATTCCTTACAATGGCATCCCATGTCTTACGCTACCTGCGGCAATGTCAATTGTATTGTAGAGCAAGTAGAGCGAGTCTTAAGCATGGCTCAACCAGGAACAAAGATTATTCCAGCGTTAGCGGGGAACTGGGGAGAATCAGTCAGTAATCGTCCTCCCCTAGAAGTACAAATGCAGGCGCTACGACCATTTGCATCTAAACTCAAGGGTGTAAGCCATTTTGCTTATTCTTGGCAGTATCCAGAACATGATAGCGATCGCAAATCTTGCCGTAATTAATTATTCGTAATTGCGATAGATTTAACCACGCCAATCACCTAATTGGGTAGCTAAGAAATAGCGTACATGATCGACAAAGGAAACTCCTGATTGTCTGGTTCCATGTCCCATACCAGGGACAACATAACAATCACCATCGGGGAATTTTTGCGCGCAAGCACGAGCATCTTTTATATTGACGATGGAATCGTTAGCACCAACTAAAAAGCGGACTCGACGGTGTGACTCGACTTGTTGAATATAGTTCATGGGGTTGCAATCCCAAGCATATTCATCTTGATGTTTGAGATTTTTGGTTAATCGTAAAAGCTGGAATAAAGGTGTTAAATCTGGCTGTAATCGTTGCAATAGTGATTCTGCTAATCCACCCAAGGGAGAGGCTGCTAAGTCTGGTAAAAATGGACGACCCCAACTTTTAGCAAAGGATGGGAGGTCTGCATGACCAATGGTTCCGAGTAATCTATCCCCTAAACTATTAGCGGTGAAAGCGTATGCAGACAGCAGTACACCCATGCTCACCCCAAATAATGCCAGTCGTGAGTCAGTGAGTCCGTAGCGATCGCCACAAAAGTCTCTGATTTTGCCAATATCACGGGCGGTTGTGCGAAAAATAGACAAAAATAGCGCCGTATCAAAGGGAATACCCCTGTCTATCAATGGCTTAATTTCGTTCTGTACTAAGGTTGTCGAGGTGCGTACTAAGCTACGTTCCCCCGATAATGGTGGATCAAATAAAGCTACAGCAATCCCCATTTCTGTGAGGGTAGGGACAATAAAAGCATTCCAACCATAGGGCGCACACATCCCTTGCAAGCCGATAACTAGGGGTGTTTCTTGTCGCGGTCGGTGATGGGGAAGAAACACCGCCACAGGGAAGCCACTCAAGCGCTCATCAATATCGGCTACTCCAGTATAAGGAAAATGTTCATCGAACCAATAGCGATCGCCATTCACACCATTAAAATTAATTGTATCCGGGCTATAAATGGTCATAAGTAAATAACAGTAGTAATAACTAAAACTACTTAACTAAGGAAATACCAAAAAATAAATTATCCAAAATTGATGGTTTGGTAGGGTGCGTCAGTATGAATAATTTCTAAGTATAGTTAGGTTCTATCGCACTGACGCACCCTACACTCTAAAACCAATTACCAATTACCAATTACCCATCACTTCGTTTCCATCCAGTTTTCCCCTGCGCGTACATCAACCACCAACGGCACACTTAACTTAACTGCATTTTCCATCACTGATTTAATTTGTGGTTGTAATTCTGCCCATTCTTGGGGAGGAACTTCAAAGACTAATTCATCGTGGACTTGTAACAGTAACCGTGCTTGATATTTCTTGAGAACTTCATGAATCTGCACCATTGCAATTTTGATAATATCAGCACTAGAACCTTGAATAGGGGCATTAGCAGCAGACCGCAATAACCCAGCATCGTAAGCACCGAGATTTTTCAATTTGCTTAAATCAATATCTTCGGGGTTACTACCTTTTAAGTTACGCAAACTGTTGTTAGTAAAGTCAAAATATCGCCGCCGACCAAGTATCGTCTCAACATAACCAAGAGATATGGCTTGTTTTTTCACCCCTTCCAAATAAGCAAATATTTTGGCGTAGCGTTCGTTAAATCTTTTAATAAATTCGTTCGCTACATTTTTATCTATTCCTGTTGAACGAGAAAATTTTAAAGAACCCATACCATAAATCACACCAAAGTTAATAGTTTTGGCGATTCTACGTTCATCTGAGTTGATATCTTCTTTTTCAAAAACTAATTTGGCGGTGACTGTATGAATATCTTCATTCTGCTGATACGCCTGCACTAATAATGGTTCTTGACTCAAATGAGCCAAAATTCTTAACTCAATTTGTGAGTAATCAGCAGCTGCCATCAACCAACCTGATTCTGGTAAAAATGCCTTGCGAATCTGCCGACTAAAAGCCGTCCGAATGGGGATGTTTTGTAAATTAGGATTAGATGAGGATAGCCTACCAGTTGATGTTGCTGTTTGATTAAAATCTGTATGTACTCGTTGAGTGTCTGGACGTACCAATGCTGGCAAAGCATCTACATAAGTAGATTTTAATTTAGATAAAGTACGATACTCAGTAATGGCATTAACAAAGCCTGTTTCATCAACTTCTTGGAGTTTCTCTAAAGTTGCTGCATCTGTAGAGTAACCAGTCTGAATCTTCCGTGAATATTTAGTACTTAATCCCAATTTTTCAAACAATATATAACTCAATTGTTTGGGAGAACCTAAATTAAATTTTTCCCCAGCTAGTTCAGTTGCTTGTTCCTGTAATTTAGCTAAATCTATTTCTAATTGTTGGGATAATTCATGTAGATAAGCTGAATCAATCCGGACACCAGTATATTCTACTGTTGCTAAAACGGATTCTAACGGCTGTTCTACTTCCCTGAGCAATTTATCCAAATTGGGAGTTTTGGCTAGTTCTTCCCGCAATTTAGCTACAAGTTGGAATGTAGCATAAACTTGCAAACAACAATAATTTGCTACAGCAGAGATATTTATATCCGCGATAGTTTTACCTTTAGGAACTAAATCTACATAATTTTGAGTTGTTAACCCCAAATAACGCTGAGTTAGGTCGGTTAAATTATGGCTAGTATCTGGATTTAAAACATAACTAGCCAACATCGGATCAAATACAATACCAGTTAAATTAATTCCTTGAACTAGAAAAACTAAACGGTCAAATTTGGCATTTTGAAAAGTCTTCGGATAATCAGCACTTTCTAAAATCGGACGCAGCGCCGTAAGGACAATATCCTGACTTAAATTTTCCCCTTTTGTGTGAGCCAGGGGAATATAAGCACTAGCATCGGCTTCAGTTCCCCAGCAGCAGCCAATCCCTACCAAAGCCGCGTCCCGTGGTTCCAAGCCGCTAGTTTCCGTGTCCCAAGCAACGGGAGTTTCTGGGTTGGTGAATTGTTGTAATATCTGCACCAACTCTATGAGTTTGGCTTCAGTATTAATAATCCGTGGTTGAATTAGTGAAACTGGTTGATTTTGTTGAATTGCTTGTGTTTCTTCAGCAGTGTAAAAAGCTATATCATCATCTTCAAATTTGGTGGTTTCTATCGCCGCTATTTCAGTTTTTGGTGTTTCTACAACTGTGCCACCAAAACGTCGTTGTAGGTCGTTGATTTGGGATAAGAAACGAGTAAATTCTAGTTTTTCTAATATGGGAATAAGAAGGCTTTCATCAAAGCCTACTAACTTACAATCTTCTAAATTAACTTCTAAAGGTACATCTACAACTATCTTTGCCAAGAATTGCGACTTAGCCGCATCTTCTTTTCCTTCTGCTAGTTTTTTCTGAGTCGCGCCTTTAATTTCATTTAATGCTTTGTAAACCCCATCAAGAGAACCATAGGTACTTAGTAGCTGGACTGCGGTTTTTTCCCCGATACCTCTCACACCGGGAATATTATCTGATTTATCGCCACAGAGGGCTTTAAAATCAACAACCTGATTAGGTAAGACACCTAATCTTTCTTTCACTTGTTCGGTGCTAACTTCCGTAATGCTGTTGGTAGAACGTTTGAGTGCATCGGGACTGAAGTTTAAGACAGTGATTTCTTTTTGGGGATCTACTAATTGAAATAAATCACGATCGCCTGTCAAAATCTTCACCTTATACCCCTCGGCGGTGGCTTTTTGCGCCAAGGTTCCTAAGACATCATCAGCCTCATAACCAGGGGCTGTATAAATTGGTAAGTTGAAGCCTTCCAGTAATTCGTGGAGATTTTTTAAATCGGGGACAAAATCCTCTGGTGTTCCGGGGCGATCGGCTTTATAGGTATCGTCGGCTTCGTGGCGGAAAGTTGGTAAACCCAAATCAAAAGCGATCGCCATTGCTTGTGGCTGTTGTGTAGCCATGACTTCCAGTAAAGACTTCAAAAAGCCAAAGCAAACACTAGTAGGAATACCTGTCTTAGTACGCAGCCCACCATCCCGTCCTTTAGCAAAGGCAAAATATGAACGGAAAGCCAGGGAGTGTCCATCTACAAGGATGAACGTGGGGCGTGTAGTAGTTGTAGTTAGAGAAGCAGAGTTTTCAGACATAGCCTTATTTTAGCCAAAAGCTTTACGCAAAAAGCAGTACAAAAACTTGGATTAATATTTATCAAAGCTTCTCAACGCAAGATATAGCGCTTCTCGTTTGTATGGGATGCACTCTAACCTCTCTCCTCGCGTTGCTAAGGTGTACACACAAACACTATCTTTAATGGTTTCAAGGGTTATATACCCCTTAACCTTCAGTAAATCCGACTAATTTAAGTAAAAATACAGAGGTTGAGCATAATTATAAAGCATAAATTATTAAGAGTAATAACACTTGCAAGCTAATACAAGAATGTAACTGAGTTATTTAAACATACTGAGTCAAATCTCATATATGTGCATTTTAGTGTTTCTTTAACTACCGTAATTTATACATTTTTTAAATACATAACAGAGTCTCCCCTGACTAACAAAGTTATCTTTAACAAGGTTAGATCAGGGTGGATTACTTGCGTATTTATACATAATTAAGGTTGGGTAAACAATATTAAAGTTACAAGCATATCGAGATTGATCACTGTATTAGCTTAATTTTTCTCATTACCAGGCATCTAACACCAAAAGTTATGAACCTAAAATTAGATACTCAAACTAGGTCAACTCCAGCATCAATCACCTCAAGCATTGTCTTTATTGATACAGCAGTTACAGACTACGAAAGTTTAATTGCTGGTGTTAAACCAGGTAATCAAGTCTTTATTCTTGACCCCAACATTGATGGGGTAGAACAAATCACCAGAGCTTTGCAAGGTTGGGAATATAACTCAGTTCACATTGTCTCCCACGGTAGCCAAGCCAGCTTACAACTAGGGTCAACTTGGCTGAATGCAGCTAACTTGGATACTTACACCACCCAATTACAACAGTGGCGAGAAAGTTTATCCACAAATGCCGAAATTTTGCTTTACGGTTGCCAAGTGGCATCTGGCGAACAGGGGATGGAGTTTGTCAGACAACTGCATCTACTGACAGGTGCAAATATTGCGGCTTCTCAAAACCTCACGGGTAGTGCAGCTTTGGGTGGAGACTGGCAGTTACAAGCCTCAATTGGTGTAAGCCAACCCCAACCTGCATTCTCCACAGCAGCAATGACAAGCTACGCTGGTGTTTTAAATCTGCCTAACGACACCTTTGATGGTGCAATTTCTCTGCGTTTAGATGTTCCTGTTAGTGGCGCTACTGTTGGGGCGATTGCTGACTATGGGTTTACACCAGCCTTTACCTTTGCGGGCATTGGTCAGAGTAGCACTAATGCTGGTGGGAATGATGTTGTTTACTCCTTCATTGCTCCAACTACTGGCACTTATTCATTCCGGGTGAGGGGACTTACTGGTAGCGGTGATCCTGTTTTATATGCAGTTAATCTAGGCCGAACCACTGCATTTGCCGGTGCTAATCGTAATAGTACTGCTGAGGAAATTTATGGATTAAATTTGGCTGCCGGAGAGAATATTTATTTAGTAGTAGATCAGACAGCTACTACTGCGGGAAGGAACTTTGAGATTGAGGTCAATCGTGCCACGTTGGAAACTGAGCCAAATAATACCCCAGGCACCGCTAATACCTATGTTTTTGGGATACAAGGTTCTATTGGTACTGTTGGAGACGCGGATTTCTTCTCCTTGGGAACGCCATCTGCGGGTTCTCGTGTCTTTGCTTTTATAGACGGAGTTAGTGCCAATAGCAGTGACTTTGACTTACGAATTACAACAGCCGCAGATACTTTAGAATATGATGATTCCGATGCTGATAGTCCTTTTGCTAGTTTCTCAGCAAGTATCGCAGGAACTCCCCTAACAGGTGTTCCCAGCTACATCCGTGTAAACCATTTTAATCCTTCAACTTCCTCCGAACCCTATCGCCTGTATGCAGTGGTGCAACCGGAACTCGCTTCAGCCACGGTGGAAATAGAAGGTAACGATTCTCTTCCTGGGGCGAACTCCGCCGCTAATAACTATTTTTCTGGCGCACTCTCATCTAGTAGTGATGTTGATCTTTATAGCTTTACGGCCAATGCGGGAGATTTAATTTTTCTCAGTGCTGACTTCGACCCTCTGCGAAACAACACCCCCATCAATGGCGCACTGGCGCTATTAGATAGTAGTGGTACTAGCCTGATTACAGTGAATGATGGTAATAGCGGTTCTAATACTTTACCAGGAACAGGCAATCTAACCTCTACCACTCCCGCTTCACCATCGGAAGGGCTAGTCTATCGAGTCAGAACAACAGGCACTTACTACGCTAGGGTGACGGGTAATGCTGCTGGTGACTACCTCTTATCCATCAGAGCTTTTAATACTGGCTTCTCTGTTAACGATGCTCCATTTTTCAACAACACAGCTAATGTAGCACTAACAGAAATTAACGAAGATGTGCTTGCTGCTAATAACCCTGGCACGCTGGTTTCTGATATCATTGGTAACGCCATCAGTGACCCAAATCCCAATGCTTTAAGAGGCATTGCTGTTACCTCTATCAATAACAGTAATGGTATTTGGCAATACACTATTAATAGTGGTACTACTTGGAATAACTTTGGCTCGCCTAGTTTAACAGCAGCAAGGTTATTACCTTCAAACGCCGATACAAGAATTCGTTTGCTTCCCAACGCCAACTTCAATGGTAATTCCGAAATAAACTTTTACGCTTGGGATCAAACAACTGGTACACAAGGCAACACAGCAGATCTTACCCCTGGCACAGGTGGCTCAACTGCCTACAGTACAGCCTTCATAACAGCTACAATTACTGTTAATTCTGTAAACGATACGCCGACAGTAGCCAACACCATCACCAACCAAACAACAACCACAGGCACAGCCTTTAATTTCCAAATCCCTGCCAATACCTTTGCTGATGGCGACCCAGGCGACACCCTCACCTACACAGCGACCCTCAATAATGGCGATCCCCTACCCAGTTGGTTATCCTTTAATGCAGCCACAGGAACATTCACTGGCATTCCCAGGAGCGGTAACGCGGGTAATCTCACCATCAGAGTCACAGCTATAGATAGCACAAATCTAAACGTTAACACCACCTTCGATCTCTCAATTACTTTCTCAGAGAACATCATCAACGGTAACGCCAGCAACAACACATTCATCGCTACCGATGCCAGAGACGTATTTACTGGTGACGCTGGCTACGATAACATCATTACCAACTTTGCCAACTTCCAACAAAATGACTCATTTAACGGCGGAGATGGCAGGGATGCCATCATCATTCAAGGTGGTGCAAACACCGACACCATCACCTTTAATTTAACTAACCCCAA
>NZ_CAWUDJ010000041.1:0-59197 GCF_963920875.1 Anabaena sp. CCY 9910
TCAGGAGCGAGATTGAGGGCTTGGTCATAGGCAGCGATCGCACTAGTGTAGGATTGTATGGCTTGGGGATGCTGGGCGAGTTTTGTTTGCAAATTCCCTAAACTTTGTAACGCTACCCCTTTGTTATTGAGAGCATTGATATAGTCAGGAGCGAGATTGAGGGCTTGGTCATAGGCAGCGATCGCACTAGTGTAGGATTGTATGGCTTGGGGATGCTGGGCGAGTTTTGTTTGCAAATCCCCTAAATTTTTTAAGACTAACCCTTTGTTGTTGATAGTTTGGGTGTAGTTAGGAGCGAGATTGAGGGCTTGGTCATAGGCAGCGATCGCACTAGTGTAGGATTCTATGACTTGGTTATGCTGGGCTAGTTGTGTTTGCAAATTCCCTAAACTTTCTAACGCTAACCCTTTGTTGTTGAGAGTGGCGGTATCATCGGGGGTAATGCTTAATTCTTGGTTGTATGCAGCTACAGCCTCTAAATATTCTGTTTGCGCTTCTTGATATTTAGCTAATTGAGCAAAGTAATCACCTTCAGATTGGGACACTCTACCGATTTGAAAATCGCTGTTAATTACCAACTCACTCCTCACTTCCAACAGTGAACGACATTGTGCATAATGACTCAGCCGCAAGGCTTGCTCAAACACTTCTTCCCATTCATCCACACCCCGCCGCCAATCTAAGCGGTTAGCGTGATAAATTGCTTCTGCGACTTGTCCCTGTTGGCGGTAGTGTTTTTCTAAAACAACATGAGCCTGTTGAGTAATTTCATTACTGTTTTCATAGTTTAAGCGCCGCAGCAAGTCGTGGATGCGATACCAATTTTCACCCAACTGTTCCACATCCCAAACAAAGGAAAATTCTGTGAGGATGTCGAAGGCTGGTTTGGTGGTGGAAAAATGCAATTCCTCGGCTAGCAGACGGTAAATTTCAAAGTTAAATGAGCGACAAGCACTTAAAGCATGAACAGCATAACCAAATTCTCTATCTGCATATTTCAGCAGCAGGTTAATGAGGTATTTGGCTTTATTTAATGTCGCCTCTTGCTTGGGAAAATCTTCTGGTGTGAGGTGTTCTTGCGCCTGTAATATCACATCCGCAGACAAACCCAACAGCAAGGGATGTACTTGATTGGCTGTGACGCTAGAGTAGGCGATCGCACTTTGCCGCAAAGCCTGATCCCCAATTTCAGCACGTTGCAAATACACGTCTGCATCAGTCGATGAAAGATGATTGACTAACTGAATATCAATATATTTTTGCGGAATCTGGAAATTATCAGCTTGCGCCCAACGAGGTGCTTCTCTTCCAGCAATAACGGCGATTATCCCGGCTTTAAAGTCCAACTCTGCTAAAAAATACCGCAGCCATTCATCCCTTTGAAAGTATAGTATGCCCGTTTGTTGGCGTTGCCCACCCCAAAAGGCTTCATGAGTATCAAAAAACAAAACAATTCTTGGTGGTGCGTTTTCTTGCGACATTGCCGCATTCAAATCTTGGGCTAAATAGCGCGGTAGTTCGTTCATCAATTCGGTTTCCGCATCCATCCCCCGAATTTCCTCTATATCCTCTTTCTTAAGTCCTCGCTTCTGCCAATGCAACAGCAAGTTTTCTCCCAAATGCTTATTAAAAATTCCGAAAACAGCTTTACCGATAGTTCCCCAAGAGGTGTCGCTGACTGCATTGACGATTTCAATCAGCAAGTCCATTTCTTCGGCGGGAAACAATTCTGCTAATTTCTCCCGTGTGAGGCGATTTTTTTGTTTGAGATACCAAACACAGGCAAAGTCATACAAAGGAAACCGCAGTCGATATCCTAATTCTGTCGCCGCCCGTGAAAGCGATCGCCTAAGCATCAACAACCCATAAAATGGGTCTTGGGGTTGCTCATCACCATTAGGTTGTAGCCCAAAGTCCTGTAGAATCGCTGGTACTAGGTCACACTGATCAGTATCCGCAGACTCTATATAATCTGCGATTTCCGCCGCCGTTTTAGTCTTTAAATTCTGCCAAGCATCCGCACCAAACCGCTTACAACACTTGGTGCGTAAAAACTTCAGTAGCAAAGATTTACCGTTACCACCATCGCCTGAAAAAGATAATACTTTCTCTGCTGGCTCGTCATGTAAATACGCAGCAAAGACACTAGTTAATTCATGACGGTCTGTAAATAAATTTAACGCCCGATTGCCATCAATGAGCGATCGCTTTCTGGAATTAATACCCATGCCAGCAGACATCAGAGAATATGCTTATGGTATTAATTTAAACGATTTAGCTTGCTTTGCGGCGATTGTAGGCGTGAGGCGATCGCTACAGACAAATTTCTCAATAATAGAGTGAATTATTAATTATAGTCGAAGTCGGATCAGCAAAAGTAGGCTGCTGCGATACTATTTTTATAATGTAAACCACATCACATAAACTCATGGAGCCAGATTCTTTACCAACCGAGGTGATTCTGACGCATCCACGTCGCTCCCTCGGTAAAGTCCAACTTGACTGGACACCCCAACCCGGAAACTATCTCGATTTTGAAGGCAACACCTACGCAGTTCTGGAACGCCGCCATCGATATCAACTTAAATCAGGGCGTTATCGTTTGCATAATATAGCTCTTTACGTCCAGTCTGCCCAAAGACCATCAGAAAAAACTTTAGTAGCAGGGCGTTGGGTAGTAGGTGATGCCACCTGTAGATTTAATGCCCACTCAGAAATCATTCGCTGTGCAGTCAATCCCCACGGCCCTTGTGAGTCCTGCCGTTCTTATGAAACCTCACTAGCTGCCATTTCCTAACACTTCTCCCACCGTCAGCCGCGTACCATTCACAAAATCCCAGCCCGACTGGGGGCGTTTGCCAGGTAGCTGAACCTCCCGTAAAAGTAAAAGTCCCTCACCAGTTTGAGCGATCGCACCAACTCCCTTGGTTATGCTGACTACTTCTCCTGGGCTACCCGATATCTGTGATAAATCAGGTAGTTTTTGCAACATTTTTTGTAATTCTGGTGGTAGCTCGTCATTGTATGCAGCACCAAGGGGAAAGGAGGCTGTAATCTTCAGAGGTTGGTTACGGAAGGTAGCTGTACAATTTGGGTAAAATCCCCTAATTTGATTGTGCAGTTGCAACGCGCTTCTTGACCAATCTAAACCATAATCTTGTTTTTGAATTAAAGAGGCGTAAGTGGCAGCAGCATTATCTTGCGGGATTGGTTGAATTTCCTTTTGCTGTAGCTTGTACAAGGTTTCTATTAATAAATCTCCACCAATCACAGATAGCCTCTGGGCTACATCATCAGCATTATCAAGTAAGCCTATGGGTGTGGTTGCTTTCAGTAGCATTGCCCCAGTATCCATACCGGCATCCATTAACATTGTCGTGATCCCCGTTTCTGTTTCGCCGTTATATAAACACCATTGAATAGGTGCAGCACCTCGATACTGGGGCAAAATTGAGCCATGTACGTTCACGCAACCTAATTTGGGCATATCGAGGATTTTTTGTGACAAAATTTGCCCATAGGCAACTACAACAAACGCATCTGCGTCTAATTGCTTAAGTTTCTTGAGAGTTTCAGTATCTTTTTTTATCCTTTCCGGTTGCCATATTGGTAAATCATGAGCGATCGCCATATTTTTGACAGGCGAAGGCGTTAATTTATTCCCTCTCTCTCGACGTTTATCCGGTTGCGTAACTACTGCTAAAACCTCAAATTCTTGATTCAGTAACAGTTTTTCTAAAGTAGGGACAGCAAATTCAGGTGTACCAAAAAATACAATTTTCATTAGTTATTAGTCAATAGTCAGTTGTCAGTAGGGGCGGGTTTATAAAGATCATCGTCCGAGAGCGAGGATATCTGTAAACCCGCCCGTACAGTTGTCAGTATATCTTCTCCCCCATCTCGCCTAATTTTTGTCCTCAACACTTCCCATAACCCAACTAAGCACTTTTGATTGGCAATGAATAATTGAATATACGGTGGCAAAACTAAGATTTTCTTGGTAAACTTGTGACTAAGTTGACCAGCATCTAGGCAGCTAATAACTGTCTATGCAGCTAGTAACTTTAACTATTTAGCTACGTCTACCAAGCAAATTTCTGTGGCTATTTTCTCAGCTATTTAGCTAAGATTGTAGCGGAGTTACTCAAAAATCCCAGATTAATTTCTATCTAAGGGTAGATGATAATGTGGTTTTTCGGGTAATATATCTTGTGCGTCAGCTTTCCCAATTTTCAAAGTAACGCCTCACTTAAACCATTATCAGGGTCTGTACTGTTGTAGCGGAATATCAACAGAGCAATTTTTCATGCCTCGCTGTTAACCACGCTAACCGGACAGTCCAGCTATCGTTTATATTTTGAGCTATCAGAAATCTGTGGCTCAGACTATCCCTTCAATGCTCTTCGTCTGAGGAGTAGAAAATCCCTATTCTAAGTCATAAATCGGCAGTAAATCTGCTGATGTTTTTTGTTGGCAATTTTCAGTAATAACCGATAGTTTAGAATTCCAAGGTGTAAAGAATGAAACTGTACTTTTGTAAAAATCTGCAAATTTAAAAAAATAATTTCATTTAATCTAGTTAAATCCTTGAGTTTGTTGTTATACCTGTAATCAACAGCCTGCTTCCTTAGTCGAATAAACTTGCGCCTCATACAGCAACCGCCCCTCTGGAGAGTCCCACCCATGCTTAAACCCCTCTTGCTGTCAGGATGGTTCCGCGTGCAACCATTTCTTAATTATGTTGTTGTTATCATGTTGATTGCTCCCTTGGTGGTAGCATCAGGTCATTCTAGTTCAGCAAAGCCATCGAAGGCGATCGCTAAAACCACTACGGAAACAGAGACACCTGATGCGGTACCACAGGAAGCGGCTGTTATTAGTGAACAAAATTTGGCGGAAGTCTTAACAGCAAGTCCAGTCAACTCCAGAATGGAAGGACTTGCAGGTTTTCCACAGGAAATAGTGGTTGACGAGAAACCACAAATATTACCAGCCGACAACCTAGAGTCTCTAGTAGCGAAAAAATACTCCCATACAAACAAACTCCTAGCAGCAGTTGAACTCGCACCAACGACAGAGTTACCTGTGGGTGAAAAATCAGCTGTTCAATCCCTCAAACAACAAGACCAAGCAATTTTGAACGCAGTGTCGGAAGCTCATTCATTAGTGGCGAGTCAAGTTGCATCCAGCCTGAAACCATCAACACCAACCTCCACTCCAGATATATCAATAGATGAACCCCAAGAGGGAGCAGAGGCACAAGCAGACCCCATTGGTAGCCCTCATCCAATTCCTTGGCAATGGATTTTGTCAACTCAAGAAGCCATAGGTTCTAGAGGTGGTTCGGGAGTGCGTTACTACCGTAGTGTGCCTGTAGTTTCTCCTGATGGTAAGTATGCTGTTTACAGTCGGGTACAAATTGAAGTTAAACCCGAAATGCACAACACTAAAGTGAATAGTGTTTTGTTTGTTGAGGATAGACAAACAAAGAAATTACGGGTGATGGCTGCCACGACTGTTACCAATGATCCTTTATTAGATACACAGCAAGTATCAGCAGAACCAGCTGATAGCGATGGCAAAATAGGGGTTTTAGTGCCTGTGAGTTGGTCAGAAAAAAGCGATCGCTTTCTCGCGCGCAAGTTTGAAGGTATATTCAACACTGGGGATTCAACAGATCAAGCTGTAATTTGGGATCGCCAAAAGAATCAAACTAATACAGTTGCTCCTGCTCAAGAAGTAGATGACCATGAAAAAATTGCTGTGTTATTAGGTTGGAGTAAAAACGACCCAGATCACGTAATCTTCCGTGCTGGCGAAATGGGTGAGGAAGAATGGCCTTTAGTAAAAGTTGCTATTGACGGTAAAACAGCAGCGACAACGGATGCAGACCAACCAATTACTTATGGTGATAAGCTGACACAAGTCTGGGCGGGGCCACAGGTAGCTTCTCGCTAGTAGGCAGCAAATATAACTAATTCCCGTTGTCACTACTGTTGATGACGGGAATTTTTTTGCCAAGGGGCATGGTTAATAATCCTAGTGATGCCAAATGTAGTTTAGGTATATATTATGGTTTTCGGGGAATCACCTAAAACCATTGTTAGGTATAAATTATTGAGCAGCATAATCTAACGATATATTGTCAATTGACAAACTCGTTCATAAATCATAGAAACAGTACATCTACTGTGATGTTTCGTCGAAGGCGGGTAGCTCTGGCTTCACCCGGCGAATAGGTAAATTAGCAATCAAGGCGGTTGTTCTTTGATTGCTTTCTAAGGCAAACTCTAGACCGTCTGATTCTACTTCTACATAGCGGCAGACGATATCTAAAATCTCTTTGCGCATTTTTTCTAGAGTTTCGGGATCTAAGCCGGCGCGGTCATGAGCGATCACCAATTGTAGACGACGTTTGACGTGAGAACGACTGGTGTCGGGAGTACGTAAAAAAAGTTTGTCTAATAATTCGAGGATCATTGCCAATTAAGTATGCAGAGATTGGAAAGTAGGTTACACAATCTTAGTCCATAACAACCTCCGCAAACGAGCGAAGATGCTATCGTGGGGTGCGTCAAGGTCGAGAAATTCAACTGTATCTCCTTCCAATCTGCGAGCAATATTTTCAACGGCTACGGCGGCTAGGGAAGGAGTATCTCCTAATACCAGAGGTTCGCCGCGATTGGTGGAGACAATAACACGCTCATCATCAGGAAGTACTCCAATCAAGGGTATTGCCAGAAGTTCCTGAACATCTTGAACAGACATCATATCATTTGCCCGAACCATTGCTGGTCTGATCCGGTTAATGATCAAGTGAACGCGCTTAACGCCTTGGGCTTCAAGTAAGCCAACGACCCTATCAGCATCACGCACGGCGGAAATTTCTGGGGTGGTGACAATGAGAGCTTCTTTTGCTGGGGCGATCGCATTTTTAAAGCCGTTTTCAATCCCGGCTGGACTATCGATGATCACATACTGGTACTTTTGCGCCAGGGCGTTCACCAATAACTTCATCTGTTCGGGCGTTACCGCATCTTTTGTCCGGTTTTGGGCTGCTGGTAGGAGAACGAGGTTAGGCTGGCGCTTATCTTTGACTAATGCTTGTTCTAAGCGACATTCTCTAGAAAGAACTTCCACCGCCGTATAGACAATGCGATTTTCTAGCCCTAGTAGCAAATCCAAATTCCTCAGACCAAAATCCGCATCTACTAGGGCGACTTGACGACCCATTTTAGCTAAGGCCATCCCCAAGTTTGCCGAAACTGTAGTTTTACCCACCCCTCCTTTACCGGAGGTAATTACAATAATGCGAGTCATGATAACTATGTGCTGGATTTATGGTTAGACAAATATCTTAAATATTTATGGTGTCTGATTGATCTTACTTATTTGGTTTCTGGAAAAATCAGTAGCTCTGACGATGCGTATTCCTTGAGAAGTAATATGTGCTACTTCAGGGAAAAACTGCGTCGGTGATTTTTCTGGCGCTCTAGCTACAGCATCAGCGATACGCAATTGGGTTGGTTCCATTTGCAAGGACATGATGAGACAATCACGATTACCCGCAGCCCCAGCATGAGCGATTCCCCGCAGACGACCCCACACCAGAATGTCGCCATCTGCCACTACGATACCACCTGGATTGATATCTCCCAATAAAATTACTGTACCTGGGTGACGAATTTCCACACCAGAACGGATGGTCATTTCCAGATACAGAGCGTCGGCTTGGGGTGTGGAAGTTGCTTTTGGTTGCGAACTGAGGACGGTTTCTGGTTGTAATTGTTCTACAGAATAACCGGATGTGACCGCAGCGATCGCCGTTTGTCGCCGACTGGTAGCCACAGATTTGAGTTGCAATTGCACTTCACTAAAGGTTTCCGCGAGTTGTTGCAGTTGCCTACCATCTAATAGGCGATCGTATGCTACTAAATGTACCGTTGTGTTCCGGGTACGCAGGCGATCGCCTGCATTTAAACGGAACTTTAATTGTTGCCAAATATCAGACCAAGTAAATTCGGTTGCAGGCACTTGTAATTCAGTAGGTAAAACTACTAATAGTCGTCCAGCTTCTGTTTTTAATTGTACTTGGATGTTATTTTTAACTTTATTATCCACCACTGACTCAGGAGCATTCAGACTCAACCAACCAGAGTTAGAGTTTACATCTGTCGCCTGAGAAGTTGGTTCTAAATCTAAGTCGAGGTCGGGTAAGTTTATCTCAGCAGGTGCAGAATTGACCTGCTCATCCACCATTGGCGCATCGGACTCGACATTAGTAACTTCAGCATTTAACTTTAAGTACTGAAGAACAGAATTTAGTTCCGCATCAGGAATTACCGAGTTAGATTCTGCATCAGGAGACACAGAATTTGACTTGGGATTGACAACGGTAGAATTAGACTCTGCATCCGAAAATGCAGAATTTGACCCTAAATTGGGGATGGCAGAATCAGAAGTCATGCAGTACCAGCCAAAAGACGAGGGACAGACCCGGTAATTACCAATATTAAACTAGTTGCTAATTACAACAACATCCTCACTTAAGTATTTTTAGTTAATCTTTGATAAATTTTTCCCAAGGCGTTAGTATCACCAACGTTCCCTGGAAATAACACTACTGGTAAATCGGGAAATTGAGGATGGTTAGACGATGTTAGCACCATCGAACAACCAGGTAAAATTTGACCAAGCAATCGGGCAGAAGTTAAAGCTAATCCAGTACTTAATACATCATTAGAAGTAATTCCCCCCTTACTGATGAGAAATCCAATGTCAGGGGGTAAATTGCGGACAATATCCATTAATAAACTTGATACTTTGATGCCAAAATCCAACCGGGTTTTAACATCCTTAAATGTGAGTTCTTGACGACTCGTATAAACTACCGGTGTTTTACCAGATTCGTGTACTTCCTCGACACTTGTTTTAATTTGAGATAACAGTATATCAGCTGCATCTACCTGATCATCAAGTAATCGTGACACATTGACTTCAATTCCCACTGTTCCCGCAACTTGTAACAGTGCTTCTAGTTGTTGTGTTGTTTTTTTGACATGGGAACCGACTATTACGGCTCCTGGTTTACCTTTTCGCACATACTCAGCCATATTTTCGGCAGCGATGGGTTGGGGTGGTAAGGCAGCCAAGGCGGTTAGAATACTGGCAGCACTGCGGAATAAAAAACGTTTCCCCTGACTGGCGGCTGCTAATACATCTACAGCAAAACGGTTGAGATCCGCTTGAGTTTCTCCATCCACCACAGCGCACTGATTATCTGTAAGCTTGAGTAAGCGTTCTAAGCTTCCAGCACGAATGTCACTTAGTAAGAAACGTTCTACAGAATCCGCATTAATACCGCCTTGAGTTTTTTCCTCCACATACTTAGGTAAGTAGCTGTGATGGTAGGCGAATACAGAATCACGAGCAAATTCAGTTTCGTGAACTGGGGTAGGTACACCATCAATAGTTAGGTAATGTATGCTGTCGCAGGTAATGCGTCCCCCTTCAAAAAAAGCAGGGACAAGAAAATGAGCATCAAATGGGCCTAATTCTTGAGCGATCGCATCGGTTTCAATGGGATAATGTCCGCGCAAGGTAGAATCAGAACGGCTGACAATGAGAAAGTCATTCACGGCTTCAGCAGCCAGCGCTACTTTCAAGTTTTGACAGACTTCTCTTGTCACAGATGCGGCTGATTCTGGCGGTAAGGCTCTAGTATTGGTAAGGATAAAAAAAATCGGTGCATCATCCCGCAAGCCTGTGCGTAAAGTCTCCACATCCCAACGCATCAGCAGCAAACAGCTATGGACTGTTTGAGAACCTGTAGGATCATCATCCAAGACGATTATTTTGGGTTTGTTGCTCATAATGAAGAGTGGGTGAGTGCGGAGTTAAGAGTGCTAAGTTAAAAGCAAGGTTATGAGGGTCTTGTAGCAAGCCCATCAGCAATGAATGACTTACTCATTACTCAGCACTGAGATTGTAATTTTCTCAATTCTGCTTGTACATCAAGATCAATCTGCAATAATTGATTGATAATTTGACCATATTCGCTAGCCTGAGTATTTTCTTTAATGGCTTGAATATTGGTGACATTATTGACAAATAGCTCTTGTTGATTAGCAAGCAGTTTTTTATTATCCCGCAAAAGCCGCGCTGTTTTCAAAGCTTGGACTAAATCTTCTCGTAACAGTTGCAGGGTGGTGATAACTTGTTCTCTATCATCCAGGCTATTATCTAAATCTCCAGACACTGCCAACTGGTCGTTTACATCCACCGCTACGATTAAGGCGTGATATTGGTCAACTGCATCTAAAAGCTTTATAAGTACCTTTGGGGTTTGGAGACGTTGCCAGAGCGATCGCCCTAGTAACAGCACTACTGCAACTATAATAAATAAAACTATACCCAGTTGAATTGCTGAACCAATTGTTGGCAGAATAATCAAGCCGTAAATTAAGCCAACAATGACTACAGATAGTACAAATACTAACGAGATTTCATTCTGCCAAAATTTTAAGCGCTGTTGACGGTTAGCGACCATACCAGGACGAAGGACTCTCTCTGGTGACACCCCAGTTAAGCGTCTCAGTTCTCCTTTACTGATTTCTAAACCCATTAAGTCCGGCTGCACAACTGGATACTCCTGTGGGGTGAGCGTTGTGCCATTATTTTAATGTGGTTTGGAGCGACAATTCGTAACTTTTTTAAACGCGGAGGGATGGGAGGTAGGCGCAAAGTAACGCGGAGGATTTTCGAGATGAGTGGGAAGTATTGTTGTTGGTGACTCTACGGGGCGAATTTTAAACTTTTAATGACCAATTTATAATTGATTGGGTTAATCCATCTAAAGTGTATTCTTCAGCTTCTATATCTACTCGACCTAATAGGGTATGACAAGTTTTCGAGGTTTGGGGGCCGATAGAAGCAATACATATTCCTGCTAAAGTGTTGGGGATATTGTGGGGAAATATGTTGTCTACAAGTTGATGGAAAAATTGCACAGTTTTAGAACTGGCGAAGGTGATTATATCTATTGTGTGATTTTTTAAGGCTAGTTCTGCTGCTAGGGGAATACTACTAGGACAGCAAGATTGATAAGCAGCTACTTCAATTACTTCTGCGCCTTTAGCTGATAGTTCTTTAACTAAAATTTCTCTTCCACCGCTTTCGACTCTGGGAAATAAAATTTTTTGACCAAGCAATGATTCGGGAAAATGCTCTACTAAAGAATCAGCCACAAAGTTAGGGGGGATAAAATCTGCTTGGATTCCTCTTTGTTTGAGGCTTTGGGAGGTTTTTTCCCCAACAACGGCAATTTTTAACCCAGCTAAAGTACGAGTATCTTTACCTTTGATGTGTAGCCTTTCAAAGAAATAATCTACGCCGTTGGTGGAAGTGAGAATTAACCAGTCAAAGTGAGATAAATTAGCGATCGCCTGATCTAACTGTTCCCAACTAGAAGGGGGGCCTATTTCTAATGCTGGCATTTCTATCACTGTAGCGCCAAGTGTAGTTAGGCGATCGCTAAATTGACTCGATTGACCAGATGAACGGGTGACGAGGATGGTTTTCCCTGTGAGAGGTTGGTTGCTGGACATAGGTGTAGTTGAGTTCTCTGGAAATATTTTCTCAGGTTGTAGGTACTTGCGTAGCCCGACAACTTCACCAATGACGATGACTGCGGGGGAGAGAGATAAACCCCTTGTTTGTTCAAGAATATTGCCCAGTTGACCAGTCCAGATTTGTTGACTGGGGCTTCCTGCCCAGCGAATAATAGCTATGGGTGTGAGATGCGATCGGCCTCTTCTTAAAAGTTCATTAATTATATCTGCTAAGTTTTTCCCACCCATTAGTATGACTAGGGTGTCTAACCTTGATAGCGCCTCCCAGTCTAAAACCTCTGGTTCGTGGGCTGTCAACACTGCAAAGCAACGACTCATCACGGGGTCAGTCAGGGGGATTCCTGCTAATAAAGGCGCGGCTATGGCTGAGGAAATTCCCGGTACTACCTCAAATTTACAACCTGCTGCTTTCAAAGCCTCAATTTCAGAGGTACAGCGTCCAAAAATAAACGGGTCGCCTGATTTCAACCTAACGACTAATGCACCTTCTTGGCAGTATTTGACTAGTAAATGATTGATATCGGCTTGTGGTGTGCTGGGTTTACCGCCACGCTTACCTACATCTATTTTAAGACAATCGGGTGATACACACTGCAACAATTGCTCATCAACTAGGGCATCATAAACCAACACTTGAGCCGTAGCCAGTAGATTATAAGCTTTCACTGTGAGGTATGCCACATCTCCCGGCCCTGCACCCACAAGGTAGACTTTGCCCTTTTGTTGAGTCATGATTTTAGATTAGTGCGTAGGTGTAGCATCATCGTAGACATCAGTCAGATTCATCAGATTGTCTTAGTATTCATTTGCTCTAATAATTTAGCAACCCGTTTAGCTGTTTCTGGTTGACGTTGTTTTTGCAATAATTCTTGGGCTGTTTGTAAGTTAGTTTTAGCTTCTGCTTGTTTTTCTTGCTGCATGAGAATAGTTGCTAAACGCAAGTAACCTTGAGGATTTTTTGGGCTACGGTTAATGACTTCTTGAAATAATTCTGTTGCTTCTGCGACTTTACCTTGTTCCTTTAAAACATCTCCCAAAAATAAGCGGACTACATCATTAGTAGAGTTGATAGCTATAACTTTGCGGAAAGCTGCTTCTGCACCTGGATAATCTTTTTGTTGATAGAGATTTACTCCTTTTTGAAAGAAGTTGGAGGTAACTAAGGTTTTCCAGGCGAAATAAATTAGGAATGTGATACTAATAAGGACGGCAACAGTTGCCAAAAGGTCAGTTAATTGAAGATTGTCGAGCATAGTTTTAAGCTAAAAGACAGGCAATGGGAAACATTAAATATTCTAAGAAAAATAGCTTCCAGATGAATTGATAGAATTGGGCGATCGCTGTTTTATCATGTATATCTACGGCTAAACTCTGCATCCACATCCAACAGAGGATTATGAGATGAGTTGTGACCAGAAACACTGAGTTAATTGTACCTAGCCGCAGCACACCGACTATGACCATACCCAAGTAACAAACTGTTAATACCCACATAGCCAAATTAAAGACGGCTTGCGGCCCTAGTTGGATGGTGAGAGTGGTAATATTGTAGAGGCGATCGCCTTCCATATCAGGGATGTCTTTAAAGATGGCGATCGCAAAGGTAAATATTAAAATAAATACCGTTAATATCCATACAGGCAGAGGAATTGATTGTTTATTTTGTAGTAGCCAACTAAAGTGCAGATATAGTCCTAAATTAACAATCGTTCCCCGTACTGAAAAAATACACAGGGCCGCCCAAAAGGGAAACTGTTTTAAACGAATTGGTGGTAAAGAATAGGCTGTACCAATAGCTAAACTCACCGCCACCATACCAAATAAATAAGGGCCATTTAACCAAGCTAATGCTAGGGCGAGAATTCCCGTCAGAATTACAATTATCTGTCCTTGTTTACGGCTAAATTCCCCTGACGCTAGAGGTAAATGAGGTTTATTAACTTTATCAATTTCAATATCTTCTAATTGATTTAACCCCACAATATAAACATTGCCACATACACAGGCCAGCCATGCTCCTAAAACGGAGTTTATCTGAGTTAGAGCAAAACCTGTGGAACTAACAGCGATAGAAATTAAATATAAGCCCAAAACACTGAGACTCGTGCCAATAATTGTGTGTGGGCGGGAAAATTTCCAAAAAGCATAAAGCCACTGGAAAGATGATTGCAATGGTTTAGGGCGCAATGGTCTGTTTTGGGAACTTTGGTTCATAAGTAGCTTGGATAGGTAGATATTCCGGCTTACTGTTCATCTATTGTCACAGAATTTTGCCATTATCCAAACATTTAGCAGTTACTTACAGACACAAATCGTCGCTTCCCTATGACAATGGGGAGATAAGGAAGAATTTTACTCGGTTCCTACTACCCGATTTTGGCAGATATATCCGAAATAGAGAATTGAACAGTTGTATTTTATTGATAAGTAGAACAGGGTAAATAATTAAATGTTTGTAGTGAGGGATTTAGTTCTCAAACAAGGAATAAAGTCCTTACTACGCACTGAAGTCTAGTATTTTTACATCACTTAATATAGGTTGGTTTTTCAAGTCGTTCTACTTACTATTAACAACATTGTCAAATTTAGCTAGGACTGCATAGAAAAATAAAGGTTTATAGCAAAGTTAATCTATGGAAAAACTGAGTGATAAGTCCTTATTTGAGGATGCAGATTCTTACTATCAACCTAATTACAATAATTTTACATTAGTTCACACTTTTCAATTTATTCTTGCCGACTCTATCAACTCTTTTCCTTTACGAAAATTGAGAAAAATCTATGATGACTTTCGCAAAGACATCGGAGCAAATAGAAGTTTCATCAAAAGAAACGAAAGCCAACTTTTTACAAGAAGTCATGGAAAGACTAGAAGATGGCATTCTTATTGTCACTAATGCCGGAGAAATAGTTCATGCCAATGCTTCAGCTTATGATTTATGTTGCCAGCTAAGTCAAGGTAGTCTTGATTCTAACCTTATTCCGCCGATGATTTGGAAATTGTGCCAACTCTTGCTCAATACTCATAATTTATATCCTGAAAAAAATATTATTTTATCTGATGAGATTATGCTCGACAAATCAAATACATTGAGAGTTCGCGTCAGATTAATTAAGCTAGAACAGTTCATCACATCTTGTTTATTAGTAACTATTGAAAATCAGTATGAATCTTTAAAAAGCGCAGCATTAGCCGAAATCAGGAAATACGATCTCACCCCTAGAGAAGCTGAAATCTGGCGACTTTATCGCTCTCATAATAGCTATAAAGAAATTGCTACCCAGCTTTACATTACTATCAATACTGTCAAGAAACACATGAAGAATATTCACGCTAAACGCCAGGCATTCCTAGCAGTTCACCAATGAATCAATGAAAATCTTAATTCATAAGTAAAATTATTTTATCCAATTTTTTACTTATGAATTAAGGTTTTTGCAGTGTCAATATTCAAGTAATCTTCATTTCAGTAATAAATTTTAGTAGTATCATGTTTTTGTTAGACATCTTCCAGCATATTGATATAGTACAAATCACGTACATCAATAAAACTGTTATGAGATGAGCATCTTGCCCGCCGAGAAGAAGTAAGATGCCTATGATCAAATCAAATTATAATGCAATATTTCAACTCGGTCATGTCACTATAATTTAAAATTTATTTTCCGCCAAAAACATCTACTAGAATAAAATTGTTTTACTGTCGTCCTTATAGTAACTTAGAATATTTACGCCAAGATAATAGGACCAAGTGAAATGATAGTTTTAACTATTGAGAGTTAGTATTTTTTTGTAGGCGGATTAATGTATTGTAAACCTGCCGTTTTAAGTTGTTATTACTTTGGATTTCCAGGGTTATTCTATTAAATTGGTCTATAGTCAGACCGTAATCGCTGACGATTTTTTGAGAATGATTACAGTAATTAACAGCTATATCTCTAGCTTTACCAGGTAGAGCATTCACGCTATTAGGATCATTACAAACAATCTTGGGAACATCTCTATCACCGACAATTCTTTTAATTTCTCCAAAGGCTTGTTGACGCGCTGGCTCCATTGCTAATACAGCTTGAGCATAACCAGTAATTTCCGTATTATTAAACGATTGATTTTGAGCATTAGCTTTTAAGCTCACAGTACTGATAAACAAACTAGTACTAGTGAAAATGCCAAAAAACAAAGTTTTGACAAGCAGCTTTTGCATACTAGTTCGTCGGTAAAAAGGTTGATTTATCATCTTCATCAGGTCTGACACAGAAAGACAGCAAGGATATATTAGTAACTTTGATTTATTTTGTGAGTGATAAGTTCCGGCAACTCATAGCATCTATGAAAATATTTTTTTAGATGCGTTGGCATAGTTGACAGAGTTCTATGATTTTAATTTGAAGTATTGATATCTCAGCCCGGCCTTGTTTAACAGTAACCTCCAACTCTAGTAATAATGGTAGACAAGAAATTAATTGCCTGAGAGAAAGTGATTGGACTTCTTGCTGGAGAAAGTAGATACGTTTAGGGTTACCGATTTCAGCAGCTTGGGCGATCGCCTGGGGATTGCGTTCTCCACTTTCTACCATCAGTTTCACCCATAACCAAGTGCGAAATTGACCGATTAAGGTGGCTATTATCCGCAATTCTGGTTCAGCAGCATTGATGAGATCAGCCAAAATAGTTAAGGCTTTAGCTGTGTCCCCCACTCTAATCGCTGCGGCTAGTTGCAAGCTATTGTGGGTTGTATTTCTGACTAACCGAGTAACAGTATTTTCTTCAATAGGCCGATTGTTATCCTCAGCGTACAGGCGTAATTTCTCCATCTCATTGTAAAGCAGCCGTGTATCATTACCTACAGCTTCTGCTAAAAGTTCGGCTGATTTTGGTGTAAGTTTTACTCCTACAGTTTGAGCAGCTTGATTCACGGCTTGGATCAGTAACTCCGTCTTCCACGGTGGAATGAGGGGAAATTCTCGAAATTCAGTGGCGGATTGCTTCAGTAATTTTGTGGATTTTAAGCGTTCATCTGGTTTATTACGACAGGTAAGCAATAAAAAAGAATTTTCGGGAATTACTGATAAAGTGCGCGTCAGTTCCGCCAATACATTCTCAGGACAATTTTGTAAGAGGTTAGTATTCATCAGCCACACTAACCTTCCCCCAGCGCCAAAAACTGGTGTCATAACTTGGTTTAACGCCTGGATAGGTGCTTCGCTGTCTTCTGGGGGAAAACTAGTGTAATTAAAACTAGTCCACAGAGGATCAAGGACGCGATCGCGTAAAGTTGTCACTGCTTTGGCGATCGCAAAGTCATCCTCACCCCAGTAAACATAAATTGGCATAGGAAAACCTCAAAGAAATTTAGCAGCAAGTCTGGAAATTTAAATCAGTGAAAACCCTTATATCTAGTCTCAACAGAGAACCTCTGTTGGCATTCCTAAAATGCGGTAGAGACTGGGATGATATTCTCCGTGAACAGTTAAGAGCATCGCCTGAATTAAAGCATCAGCTTTGAGGATAGTTTCCTGAAATTCCATTTCCACCTCAGAGAGTGCGACAATCCCACCCCCAATCCCTATAGAAGTTTGATTTGGTGTCAGCACGGCGGTACGAATGACAATATTCAAGTCGGCTGCACCGTTTACACCCAAAAAACCGATCGCCCCAGAATAAACTCCCCGCGCCTCTTGCTCAAGTTGATCAATAATCTCCATAGTTCTCAGTTTAGGCGCACCTGTCATAGAGCCGCCGGGAAATGCCATCCGGATGCAGTCGGTTGCGTCCATGTCGGGGGATAAGAAACCACGGATAGTGCTGACAAGTTGATGCACCGTCGCGTAACTTTCCACATCCATTAATTTGGGAACATGGATAGTACCAACTTGGCAAACTCGCCCCAAATCGTTGCGTAATAAATCAACAATCATCAAGTTTTCAGCTCGCTCTTTTTCGCTGCTACGCAAACTTTCCCGGAGTAGGAAGTCTTCTTCGGGAGTCTGTCCCCGGCGTACAGTACCTTTGATCGGCTTGGTTTCTACCCAGCCTTGACGGTCAATTTGCAGAAATCGCTCCGGGGAAGAACAGGCGATCGCCATCTCACCAAAGCGTAGAAAAGCAGAGTAGGGAGCCGGATTAACTTGGCGTAATCGGCGATAAAATGTCAGTGGATCAGTAGTTGTGTCTGTGCGTAATTGATTAGTCAGGCAGACTTGGTAAGTTTCCCCCTCACGAATTTCTTTGAGACACCTGGAAATATCATCTTTGTATGTCTGGTATGACCGACTTAAACGGAAAGTAACGGGGTGAGATGTAGTACTAGGGACGAGGGGAGGAAGAGGTGGGAGTGTCCGCAGACGTTTCTCAGTTAGCTCAAACCAATCTTTAGCTGGTGCAGTTTCACCCACAGGGGCGAGGTAAACTAAGTAAGTGGTTTGCTCTTGGTGGTCAAAAGCAATCAGGCGATCGCTTAAAAGCAAGATAGCATCGGGACATGATGAGGGATGTTCTAAGCCAGACCCGGATTCTGCCTTAAGTTCATAACCAAAGTAGCCCACAAAACCACAATTGAAATCAAAGGGTAGCTCATCAGATGGGCAACGGCGACGATTAATTTCTCGTTTGAGATAGTCAAAAATACTCTCTTGAGTGCGTGTCACCTCACCCGATTGTGTAATCGTCAGTTCTTGAGATTGGGTGCAGTAAGAAACGAGTAAACTGTTTTTCCCCCCGCTTCCCCCCATAAAAGAGAAACGGGATAATCCTGGTTCTACAAAGCTACTATCAAGCCAAAAAGCATGAGGATCTTCACCAAAAAGATGCACAAATACCTGTTCTGTATCAGGATAATAATCTAGTTTTTGGCTAAAAACAGTAAATTCTTGGGGTGTTGTTGGAGTGAGGGAGTTAGGAGAAATAGAGAAAATTTTGTTTTCTAATTTGGGGCGATGTCCACCATTTTGGCGGATGAATCCTTTAGTAATAGCCTGGAAGTTTTCCAGAAGTTTATATCCATACTCGCTACAGATAGACTCTGGATGAAACTGCACCCCCCACAATGGCAAATGACGATGACGCAACCCCATCACTAAACCGTCTTCAGTCCACGCTACTTTTTCTAAACAACTGGGTAATTCTTCAGCAACCAGCAAAGAATGATAACGAACAACAGAGAAAGGTGTAGGAATTTCTTGGAATAAATCACAACCATTGTGATAAACATGACTCAATCGACCATGTTGAGGTTCTGGTGCGTGAATTATTTTACCACCATAATAATGACCAATTCCTTGATGACCAAGACAAACACCAAGTAAGGGAACATCTAAATAGTTTTGTAGTATCTGTTGACAAATACCGAAATCTTGAGGATTTTCAGGACGACCAGGCCCAGGAGAAATGACTATATTATCAAAAACAAGTTGTTTTAATTCATACCAGTCTAATTTGTCATTATGAATAACAAGGGGCAACTCTCCGTTGACTTCAGCAATCATCTGGTAGAGATTAAAAGTATAAGAGTCGTAGTTGTCAATAATTAGTGTTTTGATATCGCCCATTTGAATAATAGATAACCAGAAGTTGCACTCACACAGGTATTTATTTACCCCATAAGTCCTACTATAATTGAGGCGTTGGCGCAAACACCCAGCGCAGCTGATCGCTAATGTCGTGCAGTTTCCCAGCTAAATCGTAATTATGACCTTGACTATTGACTATTGACCAAATTACCGATCGCCTCAATTAAAGCATCTGGATCTACGGGCTTAGATATATGTAGTTGGAATCCGGCAGCTAGGGCTTGCTGCTGATTCATTTCTCCGGCGTAAGCTGTGAGGGCGATCGCCGGCAGATTCCCTCCCTCTTGAGGCGATCGTTGTCTGAGTTGACGCATCAGCATATAACCGTCTACATCTGGCATTCCAATATCACTAACTATAATATCTGGTAGAGATTGGGATAGGGCTTCTAGGGCTTCTTGTGCCGATGAGACAGCGATAACTTCTACATCATAATCTTCCAGAATAAAGGTAACTAAGTCGCGGATGTCTGGTTCATCATCTACAATCAAAACTCTCACGCCTGAAAGAGTGGCGGGTTGCAAGTTAGCTGATACAGGATTTTTATCCTCATGGTTCATTGCTTCATTTTTGGGTGAGAGTGGTAAATTAACCGTAAAAGTAGCCCCTAATCCTTCCCCTGGACTTGTGGCCTGAACTGTGCCTCCATGCAGTTCTACGACTTGACGCACAATTGCTAGTCCTAAACCTAAGCCACCAAATTTGCGTGTCGTCGTGCCATCAGCCTGACGGAAGTAATCGAACACATAAGGTAAAAACTCTGGTGTAATTCCTTTACCCGTATCAATTACTTGAATTTGTGCTTGATCATTAACGGCTTTGAGATGGATTTCTACTGTACCACCAGGGGATGTAAATTTAACTGCGTTAGAAAGAAGATTCCAGACTACTTGTTGTAGACGATTGGCATCACCCATAACTTGACCCTGAATTGGGTCAAAGACATTTTGAATTTTAATCTCTTTTGCTTCTGCTGCTAGCCGCACAGTATCAATTGCTGCTCCAATGACAATTGGCAAACTCACAGGACAAACATTGAGGCTTAATTTTCCTTGGAGGATACGGGAAACATCTAATAAGTCTTCAATTAACTGCGTTTGTAGTGTAGCGTTGCGTTCAATAGTTTCTAAAGCGCGGTCTGTAGTTGCAGCATCAAACTGACGAGAGCGTAGCAATTTTGACCAGCCTAAAATCGGGTTGAGGGGGGTACGTAGTTCATGGGAGAGAACCGCCAAAAACTCATCTTTGATGCGGTTAGCGATTTCTGCGTCTTTACGGGCTATTCTCTCAGCACATAATAGGCGATCGCGTTGTTGTTCTGCCAACTTGCGTTCGCTAATATCTAGGACAAAAGCCACACCTTGCTCATCAGAGTCATCAAGTAAAGCTATTCCCAGCACAATGGACACCCGTCTACCATTGCGTTGAATGTATTGCTTTTCGTAAATGCGAGAAATTCCATTGGCTTTGACTTCGGCGATCGCGCGAGTGTCCAAATGTTCACAATCTGGAGGGGTGAGTTCTCGCCAATTAATTTTGCCTAAGGTGTCAAATTCTTCACGGGTGTAGCCAACTATTTGTAAATAAGCATCATTAGCATCGGTAATAAAACCATCCACATTCCAAAAAGCTACCCCAATCAAGTTAGACTCAAACAAACGGCGGAATCTGGCTTCACTATTGCGGATAGATTGTTCAGCGCGTTTATGTTCGGTCATATCGCGCGAGACTGTAATCACACCCTCAATACTGTGGTTAACGTTGCGTAACGGTGTCAAAATATATTCATAATAATGCGTACCATCTTCCGCTACATATTCACATTCGTCTTTGATTGGTTCCCCAACTTTCATGACCGTTAGGAATTGACCATTTATCTTGTCTATTAATTCTTGAGGTAAATCAATTTCTTGTACAGTTTTACCAATCATCTGCTGTGGATGAAGACCCAAAACAGCAGCACCACCATGACTGACATACTGATAGTGTCCGGTGCTATTTAAGATATAAATATGATCAACGGATGTAGCGAGGATGGCATTTAAGATATTTGCTTGTTCTTGAACTTGGGTTGCTAGTTGTCGAGTATTTTCTTCTGAGCGTTTGCTTTCGGTAATATCCATGCAAACCCCAATCATCCGCACTGGCTGTCCTTGCTCGTTATAGAAAAATCTACCTTTAGCGGCAATCCAATGTATGCTTTTTTCCGGCCAAACAATACGAAATTCATCATAGTAATCCGTCTTGTTATCTAAGCAAGCACTAATAACCTGTATGACAGATTCTCTATCTTCGGGATGAACACAGGATAAAAAAGTCTCATAAGCGCCATCAAAACTACCCGGAACTAGACCAAACAGCAGCTCGTGATTTTCCGACCAGACCACTTTTTCAGTCAGGACATTCCAATCCCAAAAACCCAAATTGGCAGCATCTAAAGCCAGCCTCCACCTTTCTTCACTTTCCGTTAAAGCTGCGTCTACCTGTTGTCTTTGAGAAATTTCTTGCTGGAGTCGCTGCAAAGTAACAGGTTCTGGATGCCTTTCGATGTCAAAGTTGGCTATATTTGGTGTTCTTAGTTTTGCTTGCAAATCTTCTATATGCCGTTCAAGTTCTACTTGCTTATACTGATACTGTTTTTCTAGTTGTTCTAATTCAGCTATACGTTGTCGTAAAGCTGTTACTTCATCAGCAAGTTCATAGTTGACTTGATCCACATTTGACATCGGGCAAACAACTCACAATTAATATATATATCTTGTAGTATGCACTCCATAAGTCTTATTGAGTATGGATTTTCTCAAATAACAATGCAATATCTCTCAAGATACAGAGAATATTAACCTACAAAATATAACTAACGATAAATATTAGTTGTTTGCATCTAGCTATGGGTAGGGGCAGTAGGTAAAAGGAAAGAGGCAGGAGAAGAAATTATTATTCGGCATTACCCCATTACCCATTACCCATTACCCAGTTTCTACTACGCTCCTACTGCTTCCTTGGCTGCGTATAACACCTCTGCTGAGATGTCTTTAAAACCGCGATCGCGTGCGAATTTTTCTGTATTGCGCTTGACTTTTCCCCGCACAAAACCAGGGATTTTGTTCAGTTCTGCCAAGCCATCTTTTGTCCAACTTAGGTCAGATTCAGCAGAAATACCCTTAGTAATTACTTCCTTGGTATCGTGTCCACCAAATATTTCTAATAGGTGGTCTTCCATACCCAAAGTAAAGGAATTGTAGATTAAATCGGTGATTTGATTTGTCCCTTCATAACCCAAGAATGGCTTGTAACCGATGGGAAAGTTTTGTACGTGAATAGGTGCAGCAATCACACCACAAGGAATATCTAAACGCTTACCAACGTGGCGTTCCATTTGTGTACCGAAGATGGCGGAGGGTTCAACACGGGCGATCGCATCCCCAATTTCCCCATGATCTTCCGTAATCAGCACTTCATCGCAATACTCGCTTACCTGTTCACGGAACCAATCAGCATCATACTTGCAGTAAGTTCCCGCCCAAACAACGTGAATCCCCATTTCTCGTGACAAAATTTTGGTCAAGGCGGCGGCGTGGGTGTTGTCGCCAAAAACCACGGCTTTTTTACCAGTCAGGTTTTGACAGTCGATGGAACGGGAGAACCAAGCAGCTTGGGATACATACAAGGTTTGCTCGTTGATGTAGTCTTCGTAATTAACATCAGCGCCTTGAGCGTTAATTACTTCCTGAATCTTACGGATACAACGGGCAGTTTCTACTACACCCATCGGCACAATATCTATGCAAGGTGTACCAAATTCCGCTTCTAGGTAATTAGCTGTCATTAAACCCAGTTCCCGGTAAGGAACGAGGTTAAACCAAGCCCTCGGTAAATTCTTCAATTCGTGGACAGAAGCGCCTTCAGGAATGACCGCGTTGACCTCAATTCCCAAATCAGCCATCAGCCTTTTTAGTTCGGTGCAGTCATGGTTATTATGAAAACCCAGGGTAGAAATACCGATGATGTTAACTGAAGGCTTGGCTGTTTTCCCTTCTGGGAGTTCGCCTCTTTTGCGGGCTTTTTCAATATAGTATTGAACAATTTGGTGGAGAGTGCGATCGCCTGCTTGCAGTTCGTTCACCCGATAGTGATTTACATCCGCTAGTAACACATCCCCTTTCGCATCCAATTGGGCGCGTTCGACAAAGTTTTCCAGGTCTTCTTGCAGAATACTGGAGGTACAGGTGGGAGTTAAGACAATTAAATCTGGGTGTTCTTCTGCATCTTTGCGGGTGATGTTTTCTACCACCTTTTCTTGAGAACCACGGGCTAAAACATGGCGGTCAACCACGCTGGTTGTTACTGGTGTGAAGTCCCTCTCCCGCGATAGCATTGAGCGCATGACGTTAAAGTAGTCATCACCCAGGGGCGCGTGCATAATAGCATGGACGTTTTTAAATGAAGTTGCGACTCGCAAAGTGCCAATGTGGGCTGGGCCTGCATACATCCAGTAAGCCAATTTCATTATGTTTTACTCCCTTGTAAACTTGAATAATCATCAAAACGGGACTATAAGTGCTTGATTAGTTTGTTGATGCTGATTGTCCCAAAACTTGTAGCCGCCATGAAGTGGGGTGTTTCGGGTCTTTAGGTGTGGCGATTCGCTCAAAACTACTTCCTGATTATGATTCAGGTTGCAAGGGAAACAACTCCAGGCTTGGCAAATTACATGAATCTTAAAGTTCAGCAAATTTTGTTATCAATAAGCTGTGAGTATTAATTACTAGTTTTCAACGCAGAGGAACGCTGAGGTGAACGCGGAGGGGCGCTGAGTTTTTTAACTTGATTGGGGGCTTGGATTTCTGTAAATAAATGTGTTGCTTGAGAAAAATACTTTTGGCTGGCATCAGATTTTGCCATTTTTTGATAAGTTAAACCTAACTGAAAATAGGTTTCGGCTAGGTCACATTTAGCGCCGATTTTCTCTAAAAGTTCGATTGCTTCTGTATGATAAGCAAGAGCTAATGGATAATCTGCTTGTTGGCGATGAATTTCTGCTAATCCATTCAGAGTTTTTGCTTTTACCTGCATATAATGGCTTTCTTCAGCGAAGGTCAACGCTTGGTGAAACATTTCCTTTGCTTTGGTAAAGTCTCCTAAATTAACATAGGTTTGACCTAAGATTTGAATGAAGTAAGCAAATCTTCCTGTTTCTATAATCTCTTCTTTTTTAATATTTTGGTAAGCTACATCTGCTAATAAATAAGCGGCATCGCATAACCCTAAGTATGAATTTACTAAAGCTAAACATACAGATGCTTTTTCCGCCCAGCGATGATGGTCTGTATTTTGGGCTAGGTAAATTACTTGTTGAAATAATTTGGCAGCGTCTTCCAGTTCCCACAAATCTATTTTATAAAGACCAATACTCAAGAGAGAATCTACCTCTAACATTCTCAAATAGTAGACTTTATGTTTATTCTCTGGTTGTGGTACTAGTGATTTCAGCGCTTGTGTTGTCAAATCGATGGTTTTTTCTTGACAGGCGATCGCCTGACTAATCTCACCTGTAATCCAATATAAATCACCCAATATATTATATAGTTCACTTAAGTCTTGTTCATGCCCAAGATTCTTGACGACTTGATTGATCGCAGTCAGTATCGGCTGAATAAAACCCATCCGATATAGCGTACTTCCCAAGGGTAAAAACTGTTGCCATTGATTATTGCGACTCTTGAGAATTACTCTACCTGCTAACTCAAATTCGTTAATTTCTATGTAGTGATAATATGCTTCTAGGGCTTGCAAAGCATCTGGAAATGTAGCAATTTTATTAACACTAGCTGTCCAAAATTCAGCAACTTTGTGATTGGTTATTTCCCACTCATCACTAGTGCGTAAACGCGCGATCGCCTCGGCGCGAATTACCGGATGTAGCCAATATTCACCTTGATGACACTCGACTAAAGAGCGATTTCTCAGAGAAGCAATTAGTTGACGATGTTCAGCCGTGGGGACATCCCAAAGTAAAGCAAACAGTCCTGATGAGGGGATGGTGGGTATATCTTGGTAACGATAACATCCTAAACGGCACAGTAGGCGATAGCCTTGGGGATCAAGAGCCTGCAAACGATTAATTTGACTCACCGCTAAATTCTTTAAGTCCGTTGCGGCTAAAGGATCACCATGATTTTCTTGCCAATAAAGCGCCATATCCCCGCCAAAATCCTCCAGCATCGCCCCGCAGAGAATCCCCATTGCTTTGGCATTACCGCCGTAAGTATGATGTATTTGTTGCAAGGTAGGTAAGTTGATGGTTAATCCACGGTTACTAAAAAACTTTTGCCATGCGCTTTGATCCAAACCTGGAAGCCGATAATGATGCACATTTAACCCAGGTTCGCACAGGCGATCGCGGCTAGTAATCAACGTTACCGACTGCACCCTAACGTCAGCCAAAACCCGCAACAATTCTACATAATTGCGGTGAAGCGGAATTAACCGACCTTGTTGATCTAATGCAGGTTCCAAATTATCAATTAACACCCCAATCCGCCGATTGTGGAGTTGGCGCTTGAGTCGTCCCAACGTCACCCCAAACTCCACCCCTGGCTCTTCCCCAAAGTCTTGTTTCAGCCATTCCTCCACCACCCGTTCCGCCGGGGTGATGTTTTGGGTTTCCTTCGCCATCAGCAATTCTAAAACCAACTCAAAACCCTGAGTTTGGAGATATTGCTGGGCGAGAGTAGTTTTCCCTAAACCCCCCTCACCTTGGATAACAATCACTTTTGACCCTTGATTTACCAGAGAATTTAGGTGAGCGATCGCTCCCTCCCTACCCAAAAAATTGCTATCTTCTAATTTAGGTGTAAGTTCTTGGGTTACTTTTGGGTAATCAATTAGACCAGATATCGCCGTAGTTTTTCTCAGCACCCGTTCCAATGTAGCGCGACAATTACTCTTGGTAATCCTCTGTCGCAGTACTTGAGAAAGCAGTTTCCATAGATGTGAGCCAGCATCCTTAGCGTGTCCTTCCGTACAGCCATAAGCACGGGCAATATCCAAATATTTCCTACCCAACCAAACCTGCACAACAATAACTTTTTGCAAATCGCTCAACCGTTCCCCGGTCTGAGCAGGAATTATGGTGTCTAACCATGCTAATGCTGCTTCAGCGTCCATTATTATGCAACGACGAGGGTAGTTAAATTAGAACTTACGCACCAAGGTTGTCTGTTGAGACTGGGTGTAAGGGTATAGGGGTATAAAACCCTTACACCCCTACACCCTTGTCCAAACCCTTGATTTTTCGTTTTCATCCGTAAGTCCTCTAAATTTGAGAACTATAGGTTAATCTACAATTCTTCTGCCCCATCTTTCGGATAAGATTCGATGAATCCGACTTTTTACCAGACTTTTCTGACTTTATAATCATGAAAAAAATTTTATTTATTTGTAGTCAAAATAGATTGCGTAGTCCCACTGCTGAGGTTGTATTTGCTGAATATGAAGGATTGGAAACGGATTCGGCGGGTTTAGACCATTATGCAGAGGTTCCAGTTTCCTCAGAAGCTATCGAATGGGCTGATATTATTTTTGTTATGGAGCGGCTACATAAACAGAAATTAGCCAAAAATTTCCAGCCTTTTCTCAAAAATAAAAGAGTTATATGTTTAGATATACCAGATGAATTTGAGTATATGGAACCAGCTTTAATTGAGATATTAAAGAAAAAAGTGCTGCCGTTGTTAGGTACATATTAAGACATCCGATTTTCTCCTAGACTTTTCTGCACTTGACTGACAAGTGCAAACAATAAAGCTTTATTGTCGAATACAATAAAAATCATTAGGTCATCTCAACACCATCACTATCTATGGTGAAATCCGACCCTCACTTCTCCTTACCTAGCAGTGCTGAACTTCCTTGTTCAGAAGATATTCCTGTGGATAACGAAGACCAAAATTTTATTCCCAATTTGCTCTTATTCTTACTGGAATATATTTGGGCAAACCTTAAAGACTGGTTGCCAAACTTGTTCAATATCTCGGCGGCCACCCCACTAAATCACTGAGGAGCCGTGCGAAATTAACGTTTCATGCACGGTTTTGTAGCCGAGTCAGGGGGGTGACTTTCTGGCTTAGGCATCCAGGTAGCGATCGCTCCCTGGAGTTGGCATAACTTGATTAGCTATCCCACACTTTGCTGATGCACCACCGATGTTTTTTCAGCTTACCTGTAAACAACATCAATTAGACAGTCAGGGAGCAGACCCTACTTATCAATGCCAACTGACGTTGTGCATCAATAAAACCTCCTCACATATTCGGACACCCTGGCATATTATCTCCAAGCAGCAACCGTGCCAGACTGGGTAAAGCTTCCCCATAGGTGGGATGGATGTGAACTGATCGCTCTAATAACTGCCAGGTTGCTCCTGCTTCTATCAGGGATAAAAATACATGCACCAGTTCAGCAGTTTCGTACCCCACTAGGGTTGCTCCCAGAATTTTGTCTGTGTCGCTGTCGATTACCATACGATAAAATCCGAGGTCATGCCCCCACTCGATCGCACGCGCAATTTGGCTCATGGGTAACGTCACAGCACGCGCGTTGATGCCTTGTTTTTGAGCCTGTTCTAAGGTCATACCCACTCGCCCAACCTGGGGTTCTGTGTAGACCGCATACCCAAGGACGCGATCGCTCCGTATCCGGTTTTCTCCACACAGAATTGCTTTTAAGCGGCGATAGTCCTCCCACGACACATGGGTAAAGGCAGGTTGTTTGGCAGCATCCCCGATCGCATAGACTCCAGAACAGGTGGTATGGAACTGGTCATCAATTTTGACAAACCCCTTATCATCTAGCTCAATTCCACTGTTCGCTGCATTTAATGCACCTGTATTGGGTTTCCGTCCAATCACAACCAGCAACGCTTCTCCCTGGAGTTGTTCGCCACTGCTCAGGGTCAGCTTAAACACATTATTCTCGTGGGCGACGTGATTCACATTGACTCCAAAGTGAAGTCCAATTCCATCCTGCTTTAGTGCTTCTGCTAACACCTCACTAACATCAGCCTCTTCCTGTCCAAGAACGCGATCGCCCCGGACAATTAAGTGGGTCTGACTGCCCAAACGCGCTAGTCCTTGCCCCAATTCCAAGCCAATATAGCCGCCTCCAATCACCAATAAACGGGCTGGTAAGGTGTTCAAGTCAAAGAAGTTACGGTTGGTCAGGTAGGGAGTTCCTGCAAGTCCAGGAATGTCAGGAATCAGCGATGATGTGCCCGTGTTAATGATTACCAGAGGAGCCTGAAGAGTAACATCCCCACCTTTGACTGTCCGTTCACCCACAAAAGCAGCTTCGGCACAAATGACTTTGACACCCGCACTCTCCAATCGCTGGCGAATCCCCTGATTAAAGCTGCTGCGGATTTCCCGAACTCGTTCCATGACGGCGGGAAAATCCACTTCTACCTCCGTGTGGATGCCTAACTTCTTGCCCTGGCTTGCTCGACCTGCTGTATGAGCTGCTGCTAAGAATGCTTTAGAGGGAGTGCAGCCATAGTTGATGCAACTGCCGCCTAAAGCATCGCGCTCAAACAAAACAACCTTACGTCCCTCATTGGCAAAATCAGCCGCCAGTGGAATGCCTCCTTGACCACTGCCGATGACAATGACATCTGCTGTTTCCATCAGTGCTAAACTCCTTGGGGATAGTTTGCTTTCATAAAACTCTCACACTCAAAGTCAAAAATTCTCTGCCATTGAGGTAGGGTTTGGATTGAGTTATGACATCTAAAGCTAGCGAAGCCCACCCGTGATGTAGAGCGTTTCGCCAGTGATCCAGCCCGAATCGGAGGAAGCAAGGAAGACAACGGCAGGGGCGATGTCCTGTGGCTGTCCAATGCGACCTAATGGTGTTTGCGCTTCAGTCTGCTGGCGACCTTCGCTCTCGGTAATTCCTGCTGTGTGTGTCCCCTCCGTGTCCACCATACCAGGATTGATGGAGTTAACACGGATGTTACGTGAACCCAACTCTTTGGCTAGCGACTTCGTGACGGCATCAACAGCCGCTTTGGTAGCGCTATAGATTGAGGCATTCGCGGGCGCGAGGGTGCTAACGATGGAACTAATATTGATAATGCTGCCGCCCGCCGAGCCGAAGTGCTTGACGGCTTGTTGTGTAGTGAGGATTAATCCCAGCACATTCAGATCGAATTGCTTGTGGAAGTGTTCTTCCGTGATGTTTTCAAGTGGGGAAAATTCATAAATTCCCGCATTGTTGACCAAAATATCAAGCTTGCCGAATGCTTGCTGCGTCTGTGCAAACAAATGTTCGATCTCTGCCTTTTTGGCTACATTCGCCTGGACTGCGATCGCTCGGCCGCCCGTGCTAACAATCTCGTCAACCACACGATTGGCTCCTTCTTGGCTGGATGCGTAGTTGACGACAACGCTTGCACCTTCAGCTGCCAGATGTTTGGCGATCGAGGCACCGATGCCTTTAGAAGCACCTGTAACCACTGCGATTTTTCCATCTAGTTTTGTCATGGCTGTGATTCTTGTGGTTGTTGGGTTTCAAATATCTATCCGAAACAGGTGCAAGCCTGCAAGAATGTACCCATTCAGATTTTTAACAGTGATATCTCACATCCGTGTATCCGCATCAGGATTTGACGAATTCCAGCAGGTCGGCGTTGAGCTGTTCCTTGCTCGTGTCGCCCAGACTATGCGATCCGCCGGGATATATCTTCAAAGTCGAATTCTTGATGAGCTTCGCAGACAAAAGGGCAGAAGCACCAATTGGCACGATCTGATCGTCATCACCATGAATGATCAACGTCGGCACATCAAACTTCTTCAAATCCTCCGTGAAATCTGTTTCTGAAAACGCCTTAATACAGTCATAGGCATTTTTATGGCCAGCCATCATCCCCTGCATCCACCATGAATAGATTAGCCCTTGGGAGACTTTGGCATCGGGTCGATTGAAGCCAAAGAACGGGCCACTGGCTACATCTAAGAAGAATTGCGAGCGGTCAGCCAAAAATGCCGCACGAAAGCCGTCAAAGACCTCAATGGGTAGCCCACCTGGATTTACCTCTGTCTTGAGCATGAGCGGCGGCACCGCACCTATCAGCACAGCTTTGGAAACACGCTTGGTGCCATGCCGTCCAATGAAGCGCGCCACTTCACCACCGCCTGTAGAGTGTCCGATCATGACCGCATCCTGAATATCCAGCGCCTCAAAAAGCTCCGCCAGATCGTCGGCGTAGGTATCCATGTCATTGCCGTGCCACGGTTGGCTCGACCGGCCATGACCTCGGCGATCGTGGGCGATGCAGCGGTAGCCGTGTGAGGCGAGAAAAAACATCTGCGATTCCCAAGCATCCGCGCTCAGTGGCCAGCCGTGGCTGAAGACAATGGGCTGTCCTACGCCCCAGTCCTTGTAATAGATTTGCGTACCATCCTTAGTCGTGATTGTGCTCATGTGGCTTCTGAGTAAATTGTGAGAGTTTCCCAATCTGTATCTGGTTTGGACTGTCAAGATAACTGTATCCGCGATCGGTAACTGATCGATCAATTGCTACTAGATTAGTTGATACATAACTGATTTCAGCAGTTTTCTTTTGATGACCTGATTGCTCGCTCAGGTAGCTTATCTACCTTTTATATCGTGTTCGGTTAAAGACTTATCATTGAGAGCGCAGAGGGGCAGCACTTCGGCTTCTTTCGCCTTCGCCCTTCGACTACGCTCAGGACAAGCTCAAGGCAAGTCGCTCAGTGACCGAGGGGCAGAGGTGCAGGGTTTTCGGGCTTTCTGTATAGATTCGGGAATTATAACTAATTAGCCGGACTTGATATTAATCAGTTGTGTTCATTCTTCAATTTAACTTAGAGCTTACAAACTTCGTGATATCAACGGGTAACGATAAAGGCAGCCAGAGCGATCGCGACAACATCCTCAGCAAGGGCAGCAGGAACTGCACCAATCCGTTCAATAGCGGCTATCCGCACCGCCCGACCCCCATACGCACCGACCACTGCACCTACAACGCCAAAGAGTGCTCCAACAGGTGCAAAACTGCTGTTTGCTCCGGTGACTAGCCATCCCACAATGCCACCACTGAGAATCCGAGCAATCAACGCAGGGGGACTGGTGCGAGAGGGAATTTGCGGCAGCATATCGCCAATCAACTCAGCCACTGCCAGTACAGCCAGAACGATCCCGATAATGCCGCCGCGTGCCAGAAATAAAGCAGCAGGGGCTGTCAACGCTCGCAGTCCCGCAACTAACCCAAGGAAAAATGCAGAAATCAATGTCATGAACATAAATAGCCTTTCTGGTAGATTTGGATGGCATATAGCGATCTTCTATGTCCTGCTGCTAGAAGGAGTGAGATGGAGATCGCTACCTGGGGATTTTCCTCCTTGGCAAACAGTGTACACATATTTCCGATAGCGCAGCGTGGCGTAAGCCATAATACCAATTCTCTAAAATCCGGCAACAGATAAAGCCTCAAGAATATACTTTCGCCTAGCAATGAATGCAATGATAGATGTGGTTAAATTACCAATCTGAAAGTAGAGTGCAGAGCGCAACTCGTCAAGAGTTTTTTTTGGCCAGCCTATTCTCAGTATCAAATCAGTACAATTAAAATCCGGCTTTTTCCTGACCATTCCTACTATCTCGTCATAAAACTGCCGACTTCAGCCGACTGACAAAAGAAAGTGCGATCGCTTAGGCTATTGGGCATAGAAGTCATAGTATAAAAATTATGCTTGATACCACCAGCCCACAGCTAGAAGCATCGGCGGCACAAAGCTATGCTCATCCTCACTACTGGCAAACACAGCGCCGTATTCGCTCCCTGATAGATCAATATATTGCAGTCGAAATACTACACGATCGCCTGCAAGATTTACCGATACAATTTGCCAATCCCCAAGCACGTCCTTGGAAACCAATTGACTGGCAAGCCATTAACCGCAACCAAATTATCGGTATAGAACCAGAAGTATTTTTATCTATATTGATAGGTGCAATGGACACAGAAGCTCCCATTCGAGGCTACACCCAAACCAGTCGGCAATATTTAGAGAAGTTACATCCCCAGATGGCGCGGTTTGTCGGTGGAACAGTCGATGGAGGTGGCGAACTCCAAGAACTTGGTTTATGGGAAAAAGAAGAACGTCAACACACACCCGCACTAATCAAAATTTACACCCAACTAACAGGGGAGAAAATCACCCCCAAACATCGCACAATCAGAGGCTACCTCCCCACAGATGACCCCCAAGAAGACCTCTATCGCCACGGCTTACACCGCGTAGCCACAGAATACGGTGCAACCTGCCTTTACCTGTGGCTGATGGCGCACACAACAGGCGCACTCCAAGACGTTCTCGAAGAACTCACAAAAGACGAAATCAACCACATGACCAAATTCTGGGGCTTTGGAGTTTGGGCTTTCCCCGACACAGGACTAATGCGAGTAGGGCGCACCCTCATCAAAACCCGTTCCCAAACCTATCAACGTAACAACCTCATGCGTACCCTACGCCGCATGATGAATACACTCAACTGGAACGCCTGGACACTCACCAACAAAGCCACCCTCCTCTACACATCCACCCAAACCATGCGTCGCCTGTGGACATGGCACAACAGCCTTACATCACAATACTTACAAAATCTCTTGGAATAAACCTCTTCTCCTCTTCTCTGCGCCTCTGCGTGAACTTTCCCCCAATCCACTCATCAAAACCAACATGACACCCACAGACTTAGACCCCCAAAAAATCCCCCAACACATAGCCGTCATCATGGATGGTAACGGTAGATGGGCAACCAGCCGAGGATTACCGCGCATAGCCGGACATCGCCAAGGCGCAAGAACCCTCAAAGAACTCTTGCGCTGTTGCAAAGATTGGGGAATCAAAGCCCTCACCGCCTACGCCTTCTCTACGGAAAATTGGCAGCGTCCCATCGAAGAAGTCGATTTTCTGATGCTGTTATTTGAGCGATTACTGCGGCGGGAATTATCGCAGATGCACCAAGAAGGTGTAAGAATTTCCTTTATTGGCGATTTGACTGCATTACCCAAATCTCTGCAAATGGAAATGGAACGCTCAATGACAGAGACATTAAATAATCAAGCAATTCATTTTACCGTTGCAGTTAACTATGGTAGCCGCAACGAAATTACTAGAGCTTGTCGTCAAGTAGCGGAACTGGTGCAACAAGGCAAACTCAATGCAGATGCAGTCAATGAAGCCGTTATAGAACAACACCTCTACACAGTAGATAATCAACCACCAGATTTATTGATTCGGACTAGCGGCGAAATGCGATTGAGTAACTTTTTGCTGTGGCAAATGGCGTATACAGAGATGTATTTCACAGATATTCTGTGGCCTGATTTTGACAGAGAAGCATTTCATCAGGCTTTGTTGAGTTACCAAAAACGCGATCGCCGTTTCGGTCAAGTTAAAGCTTTAATCCCAGCCTAATATACCACCCACAGCAGGGCATAGACCCACTGTAGGCGACGGAGGTCTATCTTGTTGTATCAGGACGATTTCCTTCTGGTGGATGAGGAGGTACACCCAAGGCATCTTTTAACTGCTGTTCTGTCACCCCCAACTTTGCCGCCGCCGCTTTGAAATCAGGACGGGGTGGACGCTGTCCTTCGCCAGGAGGATTGGCAGGCACACCCAAAGCATCTTTTAACTGTTGTTCTGTCACCCCCAACTTCGCCGCCGCCGCCTTGAAATCAGGACGAGGTGGGCGTTGTCCTTCGGCAGGAGGATTGGCAGGCACACCCAAAGCATCTTTTAACTGTTGTTCTGTCACCCCCAACTTCGCCGCCGCCGCTTTAAAATCAGGACGGGGTGGACGCTGGCCGCCTTCGCCAGGGGGCTTGGCAGGTACACCCAAAGCATCTTTTAACTGCTGTTCTGTCACCCCCAACTTCGCCGCCGCAGCTTTAAAGTCAGGGCGGGGTGGGCGTTGTCCTGATGGTGGTTCTGAAGCTTGAGCAATTTGCTGGACTTGATAAGCTGCATTGACTTGATGCAAGGAAATAAAACCAACTAAAACAGGAATTGCTGTAGCAACCAAGATATTACGAACTTTCATAACTGATATCCAAATGATGGGCTGTTGATATTTCTGATTTAAACCGCCCAAAATTACAGATCACTTTGCTTTTAAATTACAGTTTTGTAATTTTCATTACACAACAACGAATTTAGAATGGACTAATGAGTAAGTGATGCAGGCTTGTGAACGTTCTCTTTGTCGAAGATGAAGCGAAAATTGCTAACTTCGTCCAAGCTGGACTGAAGGAACAGGGGTTTGTCGTGGACTATTGCGACAACGGTGATGAAGGATATCTGCGGGCATTAGACAACGAATATGATGCCATCATCCTAGATATCATGGTTCCGGGTAAAGATGGACTATCGATTCTCAAACAATTGCGGCAGAAGGGACGGAATGCACCAGTGATTTTGTTGACAGCTCGGAATGAGTTAGACGATCGCCTGGCGGGTTTGAATTTGGGTGCTGATGATTATATTGCCAAACCTTTTTTTGTCGAGGAACTGGTGGCGCGGATTCATGCTGTGGTGCGTCGCAGTATAGGCGATCGCCAAAATTTGTTGGTGATAGGGACACTTAAACTTGATCGCATCACTAGAGAAGTTACTTGCAATCAACGAGTGATCGAACTCACCAGCCGGGAGTTTAATCTTTTAGAGTATTTGATGCGATCGCCTGGGCGTGTTTTTACCCGTACCCAAATCCTAGAACACGTTTGGGGCTATGACTTTAACCCTAATACCAACGTCGTGGATGTTTGTATTCAAAGAATTCGCAAAAAAATCGACCCTGTTGATGAAGCAGGTTGGATTGAAAGTATTCGCGGCGTGGGTTATCGCTTCCGTCAGCCAATATGAAACTACCTTCCTTTCGGCTGCGAATTGCTTTGTTATCCGCCGCTTTGGCTGGCAGCACACTAGTAGGATTTAGTGCAGTTTCTTGGTGGCAAATTTATGATGCTAAACTCAGCCGCCTGGATGCAGAACTGTTAAATCAACTCATGCAGGCAGCCCCTAATTTACTTCCACCTAGAGAACCCCCTACATTTTTCAATAGGGAAAATTTCCGTCCACCTATGCCAGAACGTTGGCAGCGTTACGAAGAATTATTATCTTCCGCCTTTGGTGCAAATGCAAAAACCCCTATTGTACTGTTGGCGCTGGATGCTGAAGGCAACAAACTTTATGAATCCTTACAAACTCCTGACTCTGACTTGCGTCGTCTGTTGCTTCAGAGTCTCCAGTTAGCACCTCAACCACAACCCCCCCGGCCTTTACCCAATCCTCCCCATCTTCCCTTACGCCCCCCACGTCCACCGCAATTTGTCACCCAACAGACAGCAAGCGGCGGTTGGCGAATTGGTGCAACTAAATTTCCTCATTCTCAGGTTGCGATCGCTGTTAGTCTGCAAACCTTCAATCAAGAGATGGCAGCCATTCGCAATATATATCTTGTTTCCATTCCCATCGCCTTGCTACTAGTTACCTCTGGGGCATGGTTGGTTTCTGGTAGTGCATTGCGTCCCATTCGGCAATTAACGGGTGTAATTCAACAGGTGAGCGCCAAAGGTTTAGATCAGCGCATTCCCATCGGTGCGACGGATGTTGAATTTGTGGAACTAATTCAGGTGTTTAACCAAATGTTGGAACGCCTGGAAAGTAGTTTTACCCAAGCCTCTCGCTTCAGTGCTGATGCAGCCCACGAACTAAAAACCCCCCTAACAATTCTCCAAGGTGAACTGGAACGCACACTACAACAGGTGGAACCCGGCTCAGAATTACAACAGCGTTTAAGCAATTTGTTAGATGAAGTAGGCCGCTTGAGTGGAATTATGCGTAAACTCTTGCTGTTGTCCTTGGCAGATGCAGGACAAATGAGCTTGTATCTGGTGGAAGTAGATATGTCTGAGTTATTGATGGAGATGGTTGAGGATGTGGAATTACTCGCCCCCCACTTGAGTGTACACATCGAAATTCCTGAGCAATTGAGGGTAAAAGGCGATCGCGATCTACTCATCCAAGTGCTGCAAAACCTGTTAAGTAATGCCATCAAATACAATCTCCCCCAAGGTTGGATCAAAATTCACGCCCATCAAACACCAGCTACTATCCACATCACCATTACCAACTCATCCCCAGATATCCCCCCAAGCGATCGCGATCGCCTATTTGAGCGTTTCTATCGTGGTGATCCCGCCCGCACACGCAAAGTAGAAGGCATCGGGCTAGGACTGAGCCTATCCCGTGAAATTGTCCGCGCCCATCGTGGTAACTTAACTCTAAATGCAGAAAATTCTGGTCAAACTGGCTTGACTCTAACTTTACTCCGCTAAATTAATCGCCGGATTGCGGCTAAAAAAGCCTCTGGGAGAGAGTTTAAACCCAAGCTTGTGAACCGGCATCACAGGCCAATCTTCTGGCTTAGGTACATGAGTAATACCCATTGTGTACCACAAAACAATATCTTGACCCATCAAAGATTCATCATCAGCAATGTATTCAGGTAAACCTTTTCCTGGTGGCGCTTGATTAGGATAATCACCACCGGCATATAATTCATTGGGTTTATATTTAGTCACCCAAACATGATGAGTGGCAAACTCAGCTTTTTGCCGAATTTTTGCCCCTTCTACTGGGAAAAACACCGTGTTACCTCCTGGCATTAACATATATGCAGGGGCAACCCCTAAAGCATTCTTTTTCTCTGCACTGGCAATCATCCATTCCCGACTGTGTTTGATATCTAAATCACGGACAGCAGCCTTTTCTGTTGTCAGTGGCGTGTCTTCTACTATGATGGCATTTCCTAAAGGATTGTTTTTACCTATCGGCAAGTTTGCCACGTTCATTTCCATGACATTATTAGCTTGACCATCCACATCCATATCTAAGCGATAGTTAAAAAAGTGCTGGTGATTGACACCAAAAATGTTTTTAGCTAGCAATCTTCCATAGGAATTATCTTGAGGCTGGGTTTCCGCCTCTGTTCCCTGCACCAAAACAATACCTGTTAAATCATTCTCTACTTCTAAAGTGCCGTCTTGGTGGAAAATCCAATTAATACCATAATCATAGTTATCAACCGCCGCCGTGATGGTAATGACTAATTGGCGATCGCGTCGCACATCGTTGCGTTGAGTATTATACTCATAATGCTTCCAAAGTATGCCGTTATCCCGTTCGTAGATACCCACAACCCCAGGCATAATATAGGGTTCCCCTTCTTCATTGGCAAACACAGCGTCAAGTAAAACGCCATTTTGGGGAATTTCCTTCCCTAACTCCATTGTGCTGGCTAGTAAACCCAGGTTATATTCACCAACATCAAAAGCGTTTCTAAATGACCAAGTGGGATCAGGATCGCCATAAGGTACAACCATCTCCGATAAGCTGGCGCGATATAATACTGGTCGGACATTTTCCCCATCTTTGTAAGTTACTTGATACAGTACCAACCCATCACGGGGGTGCATAACATACCGAAACTTCCAACCTTGCCAACTAATTTCATTACCCTGAATTTGGAAACTCTTTCCTTTTGGTTGCAGTATTTGTAAGAGTTTGGGCGGTGGGAGTAATTTACCTAAAGACTCTAAGTCATAATTCCAGTTTTCTTTGGAAATGGGAACTATCCCCTGGTCGATAAAATTGGTGACTGTACCTTTATTTAAATCAACCGTGGCTATTACACCCTCAATAGGAGTGCCGTAATAATTCCAGCGTTCCCCCCGATAAAATAATAAAGTGCGACACAAACGCCCCCCTGTTGCTGATTCCTCTTGACTTAAAATTCCCGCCGCCCAGCAACTAACCTGAACCTGATTAAAATCTGTAATTCCCCGCTTTTTCATCGCTTCTTGCCATCGGGAATCAGATTTCACTACATTTCGTGCTAGTTCATATTCTGAGTTAAAAATTGCCGGTTGTACATGGGGTTTCTCTTGCCAGGAGGCTATTTTTTGCGTTTTCAGGTCAACAATACCCTCATAGGTTTTGTTTTGCTCGCGTTCATATACTACCAGAAAAGCCTTGCGCTCAAAAGATTGACCTTGTGTAAAATTTCTAACTGCTTGTTTATCTGGTTCTGCCAAGGTAATTAAGGGAAAAGCAGCCATGTCAGTTAAAGACTTTTCCTTTCTAATCACCGCAACCGCCGTTTTAATTTCTGCCTCAGTTAAAGCTGTCAAAGGATGGGAAATTACTGGCTGTTGTGCTGTCACTGTTCCTATTAATATAAGTGACATACCACAGCAGACAATAATAGTAGTAGCTAACAAGAAAAATAGTCTTAGCCGCTTCATCATTCTGGAGAATATAAAAACAAATCTATAGTTATTTATTTCCCAGAATTCAGATATAAAACCGAATAGTTAAGACAGATACCCGACTTCTTTGAGAAGTCGGGTATCTAGAATCTAGGGGATCTAGGATATAGAAGCATCAAGCAGTTACTAAACGCCGCAAAGATTCCGCACGACGTTTAGCAGTAGCGTTATTGGGGTCACATTTAAGTGCTTCTTCATACATTTGCAAAGCCTGAGCAGTCAATTTTTTCCGCTCATAAGCATGACCCAAATTATTCAAAGCTACTACATAATCGGGTTTAAATTTTAGCGCTTCCTTATACTGACGAATCGCTAAATCATACTGCTCTTGAGCAAAATAGGTGTAACCCAAACCATTATAAATAGGTGCAGTATTTTCTTCTCCTTCTTCTTCGGCTGCTTTCAGAGCCTTTTGAAACAAAGGTATAGCTTGTGTATACACTTTTTTCTCTGAATAAATACACGCTAACTCAAAATATTCTTGAGCCGTACCCTTGTCTTTACTCAATTTACTACGCAATCGAGATAAAGCACTTTCACGCTTACGAGTTTTGAACAGCTGGCGGAAAACACTCACAACCGCAAATCCTAGTATACCCACCAACACGGAGAGATAAACAACCGCTAGACTGTTATCCATTGTCTTCAAATCAAATTATTAAAGTGTCTTCTATCTCTATTATGGGTCTTTGAGGGACTCTTAAGAGGAGGGGGAGCAGGGGAGCAGGGGAAGCAGGGGGAGCAGGGAGCAGGGAGCAGAGGGAGCAGGGAGCAGGGGAAGTAAAGAAGAATGACTATGGACTGTTGACAACTGACAACTGACAACTGACAACTGACAACTGACTATTGACTATTGACTATTGACCAATGACTAATCCGTTCTTTTAACCAACCTTGAGCGATGTAACGGGCGATCGCTTCGTTAACTTCTCTTCTCAATTCATCGTACTGCAATCCTTTGGGCATGACTACAGATAAGGGTGCTGTGGATAGTTTTGTGGGTAATAGGCGATATTGAGGATTGTCTCGCACCCAACCACTCAAGAGGCTACCATCGGCGGCGAAAGCGGCGACGCTATTATTTTCTATTGCTGCTTGCGCTTCTTGGTAAGAATTCACTCCCACTAACTCGGCGCTGGGGATGTAGTAACGGACTTCGGCGATGGTGCTGGAATTATTCAGGACAGCAATTTTTCGCTTGGCTAAATCATGTATTTGCTGTACAGTTGCATCTTTGGTAATTAAGTAAGTGCCATCCATGTAGTAAGGAACACTGAAACTTACCAATCGTGAGCGTGATTCTGTGGCGGTGACTCTAGCGATCGCTAAATCAACTTGATGATTAAATACTACAGCTAGGCGATCGCGATTATTTACGGGTTGCAATTTTACAGCGTCGGCGTTACCTAACAAATCAGCCGCTAAACGCTTGGCTAAATCAATTTCTAAGCCTTGTAAGTTGCCGTTAGCATCTTTAAAACCCAACAAAGGCAAATTATCCTTCACGGCTATAGTTATGTAGCCTCGGCGCTGAATTTCTGGCAGTTCGGCGGCAGATGCAGCGAGTCCTGTGGCCGAAATCATGAAACAAATAATGATGGCGGATAATATCAGATGTAACCGACTAATTATTTGCCATCTGTTACATCCGTTATTCATCCGTTACCATCCTTAACCTTTTGCTTGACTTGCCAACTCTGCCACTTTGCCGAAGCTAGCAGGATCGAGGACTGCCAATTGTGCCAACATTTTTCTATTGAGTTGGATGTCGGCTTTTTTCAAGTTACCGATTAACTGACTGTAGCTTAATCCATGTTGTCTAGCGGCAGCGTTAATCCGGGTAATCCACAGGCGGCGGAAATCGCGCTTTTTCTTTTTGCGATCGCGGTAAGCACTGCGGAGTGCCTTCATTACCTGTTGGTTAGCGGTTCTAAACAAAGTTGAGTGAGAACCACGGAAACCTTTAGCTAGTTTGAGAATTTTATTGCGGCGTTTACGAGCAACGTTACCGCGTTTTACGCGAGTCATATTTTATTCCTGAAAAAATTACAAATTTACAAATAAGGCAGCATTAAACGCACGTTTTCTTCGTCGCGCTCGTTAACAATTGCCATCTTGGAGAACTGGCGCTTCTTGTTGGTGGTTTTGTGTTCTAAAAGGTGGTTTTTGAAAGCTTTGCGGCGCACGATTTTACCAGTACCGGTGGCACGGAATCTTTTGGCTGCGGCTTTGCGTGTTTTTAGTTTAGGCATGGATTGGCTCTAATTCGACACAATCCCTCATTATATACTATTAAGTTCCTCTGGCTAGAGAGGTCAGCAAATATATCAACTGTTCATTCTTCCAATCGTTGGGATGGAACTTCTACTGCTGTGACATCAATTGTGCCTTCTGGGGCAAAGCGTTGAAAATGTCCCTTTTGTACAGTTAAGTTTTCTCCGCAATTAGGACATTGCAACTGGCTATTATTTAAACCTGTAAATTCGTAACTACAGACGGGACATTGATCAGATACTAAATTGCGTTCCAGCCACCAGCGAAACCCAAAAAACGCCACAACAGGCGCTAAAAACAACAATCCCACTATAATCAACAAGGAATTTACTAACCAGCCCAAACCCAAGGAAGCTAGTAACCAAGCAATAGCTAACAGCGTCAGCCAAGGGCGGAAGTTTAAAAGATTCAATTGAGAATTGTTAAGGCTCATTTTAAATACTATCTTGCTCTCCTTCTAGGATAGCGATTTTGGTCATTAGTCATTAGCTCTGATTCTGGACTATTGACTATTGACTATTGACTCCGGACTAAAGACAAAAGCTGCTTTTGTAAAGCATCCATTCCGAAAAGTGCGATCGCCTGTTCGCGCAACCACTCTCCATCACAACGTTTATCATCTCCTTGAAGAATTTCTAAACAAGCTGCGGCTACGGCTTCCGGGTTGCGATGGGGAACTCGCCAACCCAGTTTACCATCCTGCAAGGGGTCAGCCGAACCGTCATCATCACCGGACAGCACCGGGACACCACAAGCCATTGCTTCTAGATAAACAATCCCAAAACCTTCTTGTGAAGGCATAATATAGGCATCAGCTAGGCGGTAATGTGCCATTAATTGTTCAGTAGGGACAAAACCTGCAAAAATTACGCGATCGCTTACACCTAAATCTTGGGCTAACTGTGCCAATCTTGGTTGGTCATCACCACGACCAATCACTAAATATTTTACTTCTGGGAACGCCTGGATAATTTTTGGCAATGCCCGAATTGTGACATCCACGCCTTTGTATATATCTCCTGACCACAATCGCGCTACGGTCATTAATATTTTGGCATCGGTTAAGCCATATTTCTCAATTAATTCTGGCTGTTTTGCTCCTGGAGTAAATTTATTGCCATCTATGGCGCAAGGCAACATTTTCACCTTATGAGGATCTATACCATTAACAGCACAGGCGCGATCGCGGCTATAACGACTAATCGTCCAAATTTCCTTGGCGGCTGCTAAAGCACGGCGTTCTTGATTTTTTAACGGTTCCCAAAATTCTTTGCCATAGGTGAGGATAGTGTAGGGAATACCTAACGGTTGGCAAAGTGTCTGTACTAAAACTGATAGCTTAATATGTCCACAAAAGACCATCTGTGGTCTTCTCTGCAATAAAAATTTTAGTAGCACCCCAGCCATTTTGATTCTGCCTATTTGGGGTGATGGATTTTGGAAGTAATGAAATTTTAAATTATTAGATGTAAAAGGGTTTGAGCATTCAGGGCTATCCCTTAATAGCAATACTTCTGCTTGATAACCTTGACTCAGTCCTGAATATGCCCGAAAAATATCCTTGACATAAGATTGAATTCCCCCTTCCTGTTTAAAAACCTCTAAGAACAAGAAGATATGGTTAGCTTGTTCACTAGAAGTTGTGCCTAAACTTATTTGTTCTCCCACTGTATCAATTGGCATTGAGATTCTTTTTATTGATTTTTAGAGATAGTACGGTGATGAGTGCAAATGCGCTACGGTATCCTAATCTACCAGTAATTTTCCTTCTGGTGCTTGGGCTATATTACCGCTTTGTAATCTTTCTACATCCGTTTGCACCATTTTCTCTAAAAGTCCCTCAAAGCTAACTTCCGTTTCCCAACCGAGGTTCCTTTTCGCTTTGATAGGGTTAGCCACTAGCTGAAAATGCTCATCTTGCCTGAGCAAATCTGTATTAATCACTACATGATTTTGCCAGTTTAAGCCCACCGAATCAAAAGCGATAGACACTAATTCTTTGACACTATGCAGTTTTCCCGTACCTATTACGTACTCTTCCGGTTCCTCTGCTTGCAACATCAGCCACATAGCTTTGACGTAATCGCCAGCAAATCCCCAATCGCGTTTAGCATCTAAATTCCCCATTTCCAAAGTCTGGGCTAAACCCAACTTAATTGATGCAGCAGCCAAAGAAACTTTACGCGTAACAAATTGAGGCGGGCGTAAAGGTGATTCATGGTTATATAAAATGCCACTACAAGCAAATAAACCATAGCGCTGTCGGTGATGCACCATTGTCCAATGGGCGTGTAGCTTTGCGGCTGCGTAGGGATTTTTGGGGCGAAAGCTAGTTTCTTCATCTTGAGGAGAAGATAAAACATCCCCAAACATTTCGGAACTACTAGCTTGATAGAATCTTGTAGATAAACCAACCTGTCGCACTGCATCTAACAGTCTGGTAGCAGTCCCAGTAATCAAATCCAAAGTTCCTAGTGGGTCTTTCCACGAATCAGGCACAAAACTAGGTGCAGCTAAATTATAAATTTCTTGGGGACGCAATTGCTCGACCGCATTCAACAATGCTACAGGGTCTCTCAAATCAACATTATATATTTCTACCTTGGTTGCCAAATCCCCTAACTTTGCCAAATTCGGTTGGCGATGTGGTGAAACTAATCCTACTACTCGATAACCTTGATTGAGGAGCAAATGACTGAGATAGTAGCCATCTTGACCAGTAATACCTGTAACTAGGGCTGTTTTAGTCATATTCTCTTCCCTATCTCCTCTTTGACCAATAAAGAGCTACAGCAGGCTAGGGAAGAATTACTGAGGGTTTATTCTATCGATAAACATCTCAGTTCAATTTCCCGCCTACAATAATTTTGCCTAATTTTAACAAAGCATTCACAGCAACTCGTATGCTAACTCTACTACTATAAGTATAATTTTTTATACAAAAATGCTTTAAGTGAAAAGCACTCTACTCGGTTAATTGAAGTTTTGGTAGTTTTGGTAGGGTGCATCAGTATGAATAGTTTCTGAGTGTGGTTAGGTTCTATCCCACTGATGCACCCTTGTATATTTTTCATATTTTTTATCTAGATGTGCCTAAGTAAAAATTATTACTCATCTTCCCTCATTTCCCTAATATTGCCCTTCCTTGGCATACTTAACTATGACCAAACAATTTCTACCATCCTCGCTACGTTCATAGACTACACGGTCAGCCAAGCGTCGGAGGAGAAACCAGCCATAGCCTCCCACCTGTAGAGTACCTGGTACTGGTTCAGCGATCGCATCAGGATCGAACGGGTTGCCATGATCCCAAATTCTAATTTCTATTTTGTTAATCCATAGACTGACCTCAATTTCTATGGTCGTTTCTGGCGGTAAAGTACGATGTGCATGACGAACTGCATTTGTAAAACCCTCCGCTAGTGCTAAGTTGAGGCGATAAAGTTGACCTTCTGTCCAGCCGAGTTGAGACAGATATTTTAGGGAAAAGTCCTCAAACCATTGTTGTACTTGGTTAAGGAGCTTCAGTTCGCTCTTAATTGTTAAATGGTCGTGCTGCATTATGCCAAGCATTGACCGTAGGTTTCATGTAATTATGAGTAAGAATTTTATGTAATCTATCGTCTTCAGTCTATTTTAGTTTTTGGATGATTTTTTGTATCCAAAGCTAAAAATTTAATTTGGTCATTAGTCATTGGTCAACACTAGGAACTTTATCTCAGCAACCCCTATCACTAAAATTGACACCTGTGTGGTGTTTTCAAGAGCGCATATCCTTGATATGAATGGCATTTTCGACTACATACACCTTTAGGGTGATTTGTCATTAGACATCATAACTTCCAGATATGCGCTCCTGAAACCTACAGGTGTCAAGAAGCTTCTAGGTGACTAGCTTAGAACAATCCTAAGGTCAAAGATTTGTCCAATGGTAACGCAGCACCAATACCCAACCACAGAGTTACCAAGGTTCCAAACAAGAACACTGTGGTTGCAACTGGACGACGGAAGGGGTTTTGGAACTTGTTGACGTTCTCTATGAAGGGAACGAGGATTAGTCCCAAAGGTACAGAAGCCATTGCTAATACTCCCAACAATTTGTTAGGAAGCGATCGCAAAATTTGGAATACTGGGTACAAATACCACTCTGGTAAAATTTCCAGTGGTGTAGCGAAAGGATTTGCTGGTTCGCCTGTCATAGCGGGGTCTAGTACGGCTAGAGCCACGATACAAGCGAATGAACCCATGATTACAATTGGGAATACATACAGCAAGTCGTTGGGCCAAGCTGGTTCACCATAGTAGTTGTGACCCATGCCTTTGGCGAGTTTAGCTCTTAACGTAGGATCGCTCAGATCGGGTTTTTTTTGTGTAGCCATTTTTGAATGCGCTCTCCTGCTTAAAATTCAGTTAAAGCCTTGGTCAAACCTTTATTGAGGTTTTTAACAGCTTTGAGTTTCAGATACTAGTGTTTTTGACTTATGAGTCTTAATTGCTGATTTTTCATCAGTTTAAAACAAACTACTGGCTCTGAGAACTGGTTGCTGGATTACAAAGGCCCGGAAATACCTTGCTTGCGGATCATCAAGAAGTGGAACAGCATAAATACTGCAATCAACCAAGGTAGTACAAATGTGTGGGCGCTGTAGTAGCGGGTCAGGGTTGCTTGACCAACACTGGAACCACCACGCAGTAGGTCGGAGATGAGTACACCGACTACAGGAATCGCTTCTGGTACACCACTAACGATTTTCACAGCCCAGTAACCTACTTGATCCCAAGGTAGAGAATAGCCTGTAACACCGAAAGAAACGGTGATGACAGCTAGGATCACACCACTTACCCAGGTTAATTCACGGGGCTTTTTGAAACCACCAGTTAGGTAGACGCGGAAGACGTGCAGAATCATCATCAACACCATCATGCTGGCAGACCAGCGATGAATGGAACGAATTAACCAACCGAAGTTCACCTCGTTCATGATGTATTGAACGGAGGAGTAAGCTTCAGCAACTGTTGGCTTGTAATAGAACGTCATAGCGAATCCAGTGGCAAACTGGATTAGAAAGCAAACTAGGGTAATACCACCCAAGCAGTAGAAGATGTTGACGTGGGGAGGGACGTATTTGCTTGTGACATCTTCAGCAATTGCTTGGATCTCTAAGCGTTCCTCAAACCAGTCGTAAACGTTGGCCATACAATCTCAAGTTCCTAAAAATCGGTTGCGGTTGATTCAATCTCCCAATTGGCAATTTTGGGATTTTCTTTTAAGAGGAGTTTTTCGTCTGTTTTTCACTCTTGCAGAATGTCAAGAGTTTTCACAAACTTAACACTCTGTAAATATGGAATATATTGCGTTCTCTTTGCAAGCCAACCCGATTGGTGGGTACAAAGTAGATCATAATCCTTTTGGTAAAGGGGATGCACTAATATCAGCTGCCTTAACAACTTGATGAGAATAATGCACCACTTCTATAAAAAAAGTAACATAGTCGAGAGATAGATTTCATTATTGATCATGCAACTGGGCAATTCTAGGCAATTTCGGTTGAGGTAAAACTGCAAATGGGGTTCATGCAAAAACAGTTTTTTCGGCTAGGATTTTCGCTATTGGTGGCTTTGAGTTTGGCTGTAGGAGTAGTAGTTCAACCAGCCACAGCATTGACAGAGGAACAGAAACTAGTTTCGGAAGTGTGGCGAATTGTCAATCGCTCTTATTTGGATGAGACGTTTAACCATCAAAATTGGGCGAATGTGAGACAGAAGGCATTGGAAAAGCCCCTTACAGACCATAAAGCTGCTTATGGGGCGATTCAGAATATGCTCAAGACTTTAGGTGATCCTTTTACGAGATTTTTAGACCCTGAGCAATACCGCAGCTTACAGGTTAGTACTTCTGGAGAACTGACCGGAGTGGGTTTACAAATCGCCTTAAATCCACAGAGTGGAAAGTTGGAAGTGGTTTCTCCGATTGCGGGTTCGCCAGCAGATCAAGCGGGTATTAAACCGCGCGATCACATTGTGAAAATTGAAGGCATTTCCACGACAGATTTGACTCTTGATGAAGCAGCCACCAGGATGCGCGGCCCCATAGGTAGTTTAGTCACCCTTGTAATTGAACGTGACGGAGAAGGGGAAAAAGAAATCAGAATAGTGCGCGATCGCATTGCTCTTAATCCTGTTGTGGCAGAATTACGTTCATCCCCCGAAGGTAAGTCTTTCGGCTATCTTCGCCTCACTCAATTCAATGCCAATGCCTCAATGGAATTAGCACACGCTATTTCTAGTCTAGAGAAAAAAGGTGCTGCTGCCTACATTTTGGATTTGCGAAATAATCCAGGCGGTTTACTGCAAGCCGGCATTGAGATTGCCCGTCAGTGGTTAGATTCCGGCACAATTGTCTACACTGTCAATCGCCAAGGTATTCAGGGTAGCTTTGAAGCCTTTGGCCCTGCTTTGACAGATGATCCATTAATAATTTTAGTTAACCAAGGAACCGCCAGTGCTAGCGAAATTCTCGCCGGCGCACTCCAAGATAACGGTCGCGCTCAGTTGGTGGGTGAAACTACCTTTGGCAAGGGTTTAATCCAGTCTTTATTTGAATTATCCGATGGTTCTGGCTTGGCGGTGACAATTGCTAAGTATGAAACTCCTAATCACAGAGATATTAACAAGTTAGGCATTAAACCGGATACAGTTGTTACCCAGCAAATACTCACCCGCGATGAAATTGCCACAGAAACAGATTTGCAATATCAAGCAGCATTGGATCTGTTGAGTAAAAATTCTGTAGTAGCCGGGATTGGGAATAAAAGCTAGGAGGCTGGGGGAGTGATAAGTTCTCAGTAACTCCCCACTCTCTTAAGGAAAGACCAAAACATAAATTATGCCAAATTGACGATTAGTAGGGTGCGTCAGTATGAATAATTTCTCGGTACAGCTAGTTTTTTTGCACTGACGCACCCTACACTTGAGACATTTTTTGATCTAGAAGTCCCTAAATTAGCGGTTGTGTTTGGAGTAAAGCTTTTAAATCCAAGGAGGATAGGCGCTGGTAGGCTGTATCTATAGAGCGTTTACCTCTGAGGAAACCAGTGTTAGCACCGGGACAGATGTATTGCAGGGTTTCTGGGGTAAAGGCTTCTAAGATTGTTTGTAAGCTCTTAATTTGTCGGGGCCAATGAAAAGTTTTAGCGGTGCGTAACGGAACGGGTTCGCCTTGTTGGTTGGGAAGTAAATGGCGACCGGAAAATAGTACACCGCCCTGGTAGTTATAGTACAAGCAAGAGGAGCCTGGAGAGTGTCCGGGTGTCCAGATAGCTTTGGCTGTGGGGGTGAGGTCAAATTCTTGAGTGAAGGTAGTAACAGTTAAGCCTGGTAGCAAATAGGCTTCTTGTTCTTGAATCATAACTTCACAGCCATAATTTTGTTGAATTTCTGCTGTTCTCCCAATAGCGCCACGATGGGTGAGGAATAGCCATTTTACGCCACCATGCGATCGCAAAAAATCTAAATTTGTTTGGTCTAAGGCGGGACAATCTATGAGGATATTCCCTTCATTTCCTACAATGAGATAAGAGGTTCCCCCTAATGTGTCCCGATTTGGTGGAAAAGCAAAAATACCGTCCAAGACATCCCGTGGTGACTTAGCTACATGACTAGGCTGTTGAGGTAAGGGACACATAAGAAAAAACCAAACCTGAGGAGTTATGAAAATATAGTTACAGAGTTGAATTTGTTGTTGTCAGTAGTCAGTGGTCAGTGGTCAGTGGTTTTCGATGGGTGAAGACTATTCAATCAGGGGACGAGGTATGAAACCAGATCCAAAAACAACTGATCTTCCGGATTCGCCAGTTACTCATGGGGGAAACGCCCAAGACCTTACTGGCTCACAACTGACAACTGACGCGCCAAAAGTTAATCAACCTTGTTGAACTTTATCTAAAAATCTGGGGTCGCGGGTCGGCTTTGTAGCGGTGGCTGTGGTGCTAACACTACTTGCACGGCACTTTTCAAAATTACTGTAGAAAACATGACATTCTGGTTTCTCCTCCTATTGGGAATAGCTACTTATCTGATGGTGCAGCGCAGTGTTGCTAACATCACCAAAACACCCATCTGGCTGTTATGGCTGGTGTTGATGACACCTGCGTTGGTTTTAACTGGATGGACACTAGTTTATGGGGTAAAACAACCGCCGCCGCCAGCACTGATATTTTGGCCGTCAATTATCTGCCTTTTGTTATACTGGCTTTTGTTTCAGTGGGGACGGCAATTGCCGAGGGATACACAAACTGCACCCCAAACCACAGAATCACAATCGGCTAATCATCCTACCGCAGAACCAGTGCCTGTACGTCCCATTGAACCCACGGAAGAAACCCAGCTGCGAAACTGTTTTCCCTGGTCTATTTACTACGTCCAAAACATTGAGTATAGACCCCAGGCGGTGATTTGCCGAGGGCAGTTGCGAACTACACCAACTCAAGCTTACCAGCAGATTAGAGCTAACATTGAAGCTCAATTTGGCGATCGCTTCTTGCTCATCTTTCAAGAAGGATTTAATGGTAAGCCGTTCTTTGTATTGGTTCCCAACAGCCAAGCTGCTAAAGCTAATGCTAGACAATCCGAGCCATTAACACGCCCAGGGTTGGCTTTATTACTGTTAGTGGCTACTTTGGTAACTACCACTCTGGTAGGTGTAAAAATCGCCGGGATTGACCCTACAAGGCTGCAATCTGACCCGAAATTACTTTTACAGGGATTACCCTATGCTTTAGCTTTAATGACTATCTTGGGTATCCATGAGATGGGTCATTACTTCACCGCTAGATTCTATAAAATTCGCTCGACCCTGCCCTACTTTATCCCCATACCTTTTTTCTTGGGAACTTTTGGTGCATTTATTCAAATGCGGAGTCCAATTCCCAACCGTAAGGCTTTATTTGATGTTGGTATTGCTGGACCTCTAGCCGGGTTCATCGCTACATTACCGCTAGTTATTTGGGGTTTGGCTCATTCAGATTTGGTTCCCCTGACTGAAAATACTAGTTTGTTAAACCCTGATGCACTGAATCCTAAATATTCAATCCTTGTGGCTTTACTGGCTAAATTAGCTTTAGGAAGCGCCTTAACAGCAAAATTAGCGATTGATTTACATCCAGTCGCAGTAGCTGGTTTTTTGGGATTAATTGTCACAGCATTAAATCTTATGCCCGTGGGGCAATTAGATGGTGGTCATATTGTCCATGCGATGTTTGGGCAAAGAACTGCTATGTTTATTGGTCAAATTGCCCGCCTGTTGCTGTTGTTGCTGTCTTTAGTTCAATCTGAATTTTTCGTATGGGCAATTATCTTATTGTTCATTCCCTTAGTCGATGAACCAGCTTTAAATGATGTGACTGAATTGGACACCAAACGCGATATTTTAGGTTTGTTGGCAATGGCTTTATTGGTGATTATTGTGCTACCCATGCCAGAGGCGATCGCTAATTTATTGCAAATCTAAATATCACAAGGAACAATTTATTTTGCATATAAAGCAGGTTATACCGTTTCTTGATGTAGCTTGTCTGGCGTAGCCATAGATGCACTTTATTCTGTACTGTAGAGACGTTGCATCAACGTCTCTACATTATTTATTTGGCGCAGCTTCATCTTGGTATTAGTAGTAAAAACTTTAATTGTAATTTTCCTCAGTACTAAAGTCTTTACTACAAACACTTGTAAATTGCATTGGCAAAATATTATTATCCAGGTAACTGTTTCTTCAGTGCCTTCAAACCAGACCAACGATTATCAATTCCTTGATCTGAACTTTCAGCGCTATTATCAGTTAAAATTCCCGGACAATTAATGTCACATAACTGACGTTGTGGCAGCGCTAAACACATTTGTTCATACAACCATTCGCTGGGATAAAAATAACCATTAGGCGATAAGGTTTCTAGCAAATCTTCCATCGCTACTTCCCGTTCTAAGGGTAAGTTTTGCTCTTGCTCGACAGCCTCATCCAACCAAATAACTTCTTGAGTATCTACAGCTAAACGCTGATTGTACTGCTGTAAGCAGCGATTGCAGGTGCAAGTAATAATTGCTTCTGCCTTAGCCGAGACTTGCAGGTAATTACCATAGTGCTGCACGCGGACAAGGCCACGTACAGGTGTCAAAGTCTCTAACCCTGGCAGAAACTCTTTAACTTGAACTTCCTCTGTCCGCTCCGGGGCTTTAGTTAGCTGCGGAATAAAGATTGCGTCCATAGGATTTGTAAAACATCATTACAAGAATTTATGTCAATCATCAGCAATTCTGCTGATAATCCATTTTTAGTTTAGCTTTTAGGAAGAATAAATATGCAGACTGGGGATTGGGGACTAGGTAAAATATGTGTTTTCTAACCTCTAGCCTCTAAATTCTAGCCTCTCATAATTCATTCACAGCCGGACGCACAACTAAATGACGATGGGGTTCTTTACCACGGCTAAAGGTTTCTAAATCGCCAAAGTCTTTTAGGAAAGTGTGTACTAAACGCCGTTCCGCAGAACTGAGGGATTTAATCTCTACTTCTTGACCTGTAGAACGTACCTGCTCGGCGGCTGTTTCTGCGATTTGTTGAATTTCGGCTTGTCGTTTAACCCTATAACCGTTCAATTCCACGGTGTAGGAAGCTTGTCCTTCCTGGGGTTGATTGATATTGAGAGTGGAATTAACTAAATACTGAATTGCATCTAATACAGAGCCGTCAGCACCAATTAAAGTTTGAATTTGCTGTGGGTTTAAATTAGTTGCGTCAATTGTCAACCAGTAACCATCTGTTTCTTGGGAATCTTCGTTGTGAGATTGAGCAGTTTCTACACTACCGTGAATCTCAGCTGATACCCCAGTGAGTTCCAGCAGTGATTGTAACCACTGCTGACCTCTCTGCATGGGATTATTGCTCATTTATTAACCTGTGGTCTTTTTCTTGGAACTTTTTGGCTCAAAAGGTAATGTCTTTTGTTCAGCCTGCGCTTGTTTTTCCTGAGTTTCTACAATTTTTTGTATTTCCTCTGGTAAAGGTTCGCGGGAGAGGATATAGGTTTGTAAGGTTTGGAAAACGTTACCAATCACCATGTACATGAGTACACCAGCCGGTAGAGGGAAGAACAAAAACATCCCAGAAAAGATCACGGGAGTGATTTTGTTGACCGTATCCTGTTGAGGATTTCCACCGCTAGAATTTTGCCCAGAAAGCATTTGGCTAAAGTACAGGCTGATACCAAAGAAGACGATCATTCCCACGATATCCCAGTGGATGGTGTTATCGGGGTCGATTGCGCCTACTCTACCTAAAGCATCAATGAATAAAAATCCTTTATCTGCCGCTAATCCGGGAATTGTACCCTGAATGGTGACATCTCCTGGCTGTAAGGCTTCTATATTGCCCTCGGCATCGATTTTAATTCGGTCTTCACCCTTGGTAATTTTCCATTCAGGCGAAAGTTTACTCTCTGGGTGTTCGGCCAATAGAACTGGGAATGGTTTACCCTCTAGGGTCTGATATTGAATTTTAGTTTTTTCGCCTACCGCTAACTTATTACCACCAGGGAGGATGGCTGTAACTTTGGTATGCTCCCCATCGGCAATGTAAATATTTTGGGGGGGAGTGGCGAATGCTTGAGGTTGGATACGTTCGATTTGCTCAGAGGGGAAGATTTGCAGGTTAACAGAGTAATTTACTCCAGCAAATGGTGAACCCCGCAAAGTGGCAAACAGAGCCAACAGGACTGGCATTTGCAGCAGTAACGGCAAACATCCGGCTAAGGGGTTACCAAACTCCTTTTGGACGTTCATCATTTCTTCTTGCTGCTTTTGCGGATCATCCTTATAGCGCTCTTTGATTTCTGCCATCCGCTTTTGCATGAGGGGTTGCACAATTCGCATTTTCCGCATATTGCGAATTTGACCAGCACTCAGGGGATAGAGCGCGAAGCGGATTATCAATGTTAAGGCAACGATCGCCAATCCATAGCTCGGCACAACGCTATAGAAAAAGTCTATGATCGGCAACATGACGTTGTTCGAGAGAAACCCGATACCAAAATCCATTATTCTGAATTCAACCTGAGGTACTGTAAACTGAACTGAATCTAATTTATCTAAATCGGGATGACTGTGGGACTATCTTCTGCTACGGATAGCCGCACAAGATGATAAATGGGGAGTAGTGAGTAGTGTTTGGTAATGGGGAATTTTCTGAATTTTTTATTTTATATAAGCAAATCTTCTATTCCCTACTCCCCACTCCCTATTCCCTACTTCGCAGTATATTGAGGATTTCTGGCAGCAATTTTGTCATTAATGTAGTCATAAACTTCGCGGAAATTGGGAACAGCCCGCAGTTCTAAACGACTACCGTTTCTTAAAGTAACTACCATATCTCCCCAAATGCCAAGACCACGGGGAACTTTGACTATCTTGGTAATTTCTGAATAAATTACGTCTGAGCGATCGCGTCCCATCCAACCACCCATCACAGATATTCTGCGATCGGTGATGCGGTAGCGTAACCATAATGCTCTCACAATTGCTCCAACTGCTAAGGGAATACCTACAACAGTTAGCCCAACTAGTATATTCAAAATTAGATCCCCAATGTGGGGGCCGCCTTCATAATAAACTTCTTCACGAATGCCCATGTAATACCTCAGTTTGTGCCAACAACTGCTCTAATTCTTGCAGAAATTGCTGGCTTCCGCACTTACTTTCTGCGGCTGTTGGCTTCACAATTACTACTAATTTCCACCCTGGTGCTAATCTCGGCAATAATTGCTGCATAGCAGCCGTAATTTGCCGTTTTATGCGGTTACGCACAACCGCTCTCTTACTAACTTTGGTACTAATCGAAACACCAATAAGCGTACTAGGTATATCTTGTACGTCATCTACTGGTTGGGTTTTGGCGGCAGTATCCAAAGAAGACTTTTTGGCAGATGACGGTTTTAATGCTCGCAATGTGAAATGAGAGCTGTTTCGTCTCAGCCCTTCTCGGAAAACTGCCTGAAAATCATGCCGGGATTTTAATCGATTTGCTTTGGGCAATGCCACAGCTATTCTTTGCGCCTAAAATACCCTACACGCTCAAACGATGACGACCTCTCTTTCTTCTGGCTCTGATGACGTTTCTGCCATCTGGAGTCCGCATTCTGGCACGGAACCCAGAAGTTCTTTTTCTTTTACGGTTTGTCCCACCAAGCGTTCTCTGCATACTTTTGTCCTCTTAGACGATTTTTTATAAAAAATCACAATCTATTATCTTATCACTGTGGATAGCTAATAGTCTATAAAGAGGTAATTAGGGAGTAGTAGGTGCTGAGTCAGCATTTATCCCTAGATTACCTTTATCTTCTCAATTAATTGATACTTAAAATCCAGGTTCCCAAGTATCGTAGTAAGGGGACATCTCCCGGTGAGAGAATTTGACAGTTGAAGTAAAAAGTTCCGCCAAATGCTGGGTTACGTACATTGGAAAGGACTAACTCTACTCTGCTACCTGCTGGTACTGGCTCTTCTGGGAAAATCTCCAACAGACGACCTTCTTTATCCCATTTCACTTCGGAGACAGGAACTTTTTTGTCTCCCACTCTGATTTCAATATCTTTGGTATCAAAAATTCCTTTATAGTAATCCGGGTAGGTAATGGCAAATTGAGCAGCTGCCAATTTCATTTTATTGGCAGGAATCCTTAATATATATCTATCCCAGCTATTGCTCTGTCCACCAAAATCTAAACGAAAGGGCAGCTGATTTTCGCTTTTAACACCACTAAATAATGTAAATCCAGGTAGACTTTGTGCCGAGGTAATAGTTGGTAAACCGGCTATTACACAACTAGTAACGGCTAAAGCTGAAAGTAAACGTTTCATAGTTAGGCTCCTCCACCAAGGTAATTTTATAGATATCACGAGACTTACGTATAAAAGCACTCAATCTAGGTTTTACGTAAGGTTTCTGTTAGTTTTGCTTCATGTGATACACTTTAGACGTTCAGTGGAGGCAAAAAGTGCCATTTTTTCTGGAATCACAACTGTTAGTAAAAACACTAGTACTTAAAGTAAATAGAAACACACTTAACAAGTGATTTTGTTTCTAAATATGTACAAGTGTATCTTAATTTAGGTTGTTTGTTATAAAAATTGAGCTATCTAATTAGCGATCGCCTGTTAAGTTGAGATAGATTAGTAAAAATCAGCTTGAATCATATCAATAACCATTCAAAAAATAACTAAACATTTGTTAGAAAACAATCAAGCTAAAAAAATATAAGTTTGCTGAATATTGCGGTATGTAATAGAAAAGAAACATAAAAATTTTGCAATCCCGAAAATAAGCTAAAGAGAAGGATAAAACTTGGGGTATCAAAATAGAATTTGCAATATGTAAGCGATTGGCAACTATCAGCAAATTGGAAATTTTGCCAGATGCTCAGAAAAGCTTTGTCTGTTGCATCACCAGAGTCAAGGGGAACGCTCAAGTTTCAATCAAAAAGGAAAATCAATTTTTCATAGCTCAAAGAAAGAGCCATGAGTAAATGACATTCCTCATAAGCAAAGTTGCAGATTTTGCAGAGATTAGGTATTTATCTTCAGGAGATTTCATGAGAATAGCCGTTGCTAAAGAAATTGAAGTTTGTGAACGACGTGTAGCCTTAAATCCTGACACTGTTGCCCGATTGGTAAAACAAGGTTTAGAGGTGTGGGTAGAAGCAGGCGCAGGAGAGCGATCATTTTTTGATGATGCTGCCTATGTAGCAGCAGGAGCGACAATTGTTGGTGATGCTGGTAAATTATGGGGCGAAACAGATGTTTTGTTGAAAGTTAGCCCACCACAAGAACGGGAAGATGGGCGCTTAGAGATTGATTTATTACGGGAAGGTGCTGTTTTAATTAGTTTCCTGAATCCCTTGGGTAATCCGGTAGTGGCGCAGCAACTAGTGAATCGTAAAGTCACAGCCTTGAGTATGGAACTGATCCCCAGAACTACCAGGGCGCAATCGATGGATGCTTTATCTTCACAAGCGTCACTGGCGGGTTATAAAGCGGTATTAATTGCGGCGGCGGCGTTACCAAAATATTTCCCCATGTTGACAACAGCCGCAGGGACAATTGCCCCAGCGAAAGTATTTATTATGGGGGCTGGTGTAGCGGGATTGCAAGCGATCGCCACAGCTAGACGTTTGGGCGCAGTGGTAGAAGCCTTTGATATTCGTCCGGCGGTGAAAGAAGAAGTGCAAAGCTTAGGGGCAAAGTTTGTCGAAGTCAAACTCGAAGAAGAAACCACAGCCCAAGGTGGTTATGCTAAAGAAATTTCTGAAGCCAGCAAACAGCGCACCCAAGAAGTCGTCGCCGAACACGTCAAAAATTCTGATGTAGTCATTACAACTGCCCAAGTACCAGGTAGAAAAGCACCATTGCTAGTTACAGCAGAAATGGTTGCACAAATGAAACCCGGTTCAGTGATTGTAGATTTAGCTGCTGAACAAGGTGGTAACTGTGCTTGTACCGAACCCGGTAAAGATATTGTCTGGAATGGGGTGACAATTATCGGCCCGATTAATCTCCCTTCATCAATGCCAGTCCACGCCAGCCAATTGTATTCCAAGAACCTCACATCTTTGCTGCAATTGCTCATTAAAGATAAAGCATTACAAGTAGATTTTACCGACGACATCATTGATGCTGCTTGCATTACTCACGCTGGGGAAATTCGCAATCAACGTGTCAAAGATGCGTTGCAAGCTGTGGTAGTTCGCTAATAGGTAATAGGTAATAGGAAAGATAAATCCCTAATACCCAATTACCAATTACCAATTACCAATTACAAAAAGGAGTTTTAAATGACAGAGGCATTAATTGCAGCTTTGTTTGTATTTGTGTTGGCATCTTTTATTGGCTTTGAAGTCATCAACAAAATACCACCCACTCTACATACACCCTTAATGTCAGGCTCAAATGCAATTTCTGGCATTGCTGTGATTGGGGCGATAGTAGCAGCCGGAGAAAGAAACACCAATTTATCTGTAATTCTCGGTTTGATTGCCGTTATTTTGGCGACAGTCAACGTAGTCGGTGGGTTTCTCGTTACCGACAGAATGTTGCAAATGTTCAAGAAGAAGGAGATGAAAGCGTGAGCGACTTTTTACCAACTGGAATACAGCTGACGTACTTAGTCGCTGCATCCTTATTTATTCTAGGTTTGAAAAAATTAGGTTCTCCGGCGACAGCGCGTAACGGGAATGTAATTGCGGCTGTGGGGATGTTGTTGGCAATTGTCGCCACAATGTTAGATCAGCACGTCCTCAATTATGAAATGATTTTGTTAGGTTTAGCGATTGGTTCAGGTATTGGTGCGATCGCTGCCTACAAAGTCCAGATGACAGAAATGCCCCAAATGGTGGGTTTACTCAACGGTTTGGGCGGTGCGGCTTCCGCCTTAGTTGCTGTGGCTGAGTTCTGGCGGTTATTGGATGCAGGCGCACCTGTACCCTTAGATGTCAATATTTCCATGTTATTGGATGTGTTGATTGGTGGTGTCACCTTCACAGGTAGTTTCCTCGCCTTCGCCAAATTGCAAGGATTAATTAGCGGTTCGCCAATTACCTTTCCGTTACAGCAACCATTTAACCTCTTGCTTCTGGGTGCGTATCTAGCGGGAAGCGCCTACTTAATCGTCACACCAGATAGCCTACCTGTCTTCTTAGCAGTCGTTGCTGTTTCCCTAGTTTTGGGCGTGATGTTCGTCATCCCCATTGGTGGGGGCGATATGCCAGTGGTAATTTCGCTGTTGAACTCCTTATCAGGTATCGCGGCGGCTGCTGCTGGTTTCGTGGTGATGAATAATATGTTAATCATCGCCGGTGCATTGGTGGGGGCTTCCGGTTTAATTTTGACGGAAATCATGTGTAAAGCCATGAACCGTTCCCTATTTAGCGTCCTGTTCAGCGCCTTTGGTTCAGGAAGCGCAACTGGTGGTGTTGGGGCTGCTGGTGCAACAGATCAAACCGTCCACAGCATCGATCCCGAAGAAGGGGCGATGATGTTGGGTTATGCTCGTTCTGTGGTGATTGTCCCTGGTTATGGGATGGCTGTAGCTCAAGCACAGCACAGTGTGAGAGAGTTGGCAGATCAATTGGAACGGATGGGTGTTGATGTTAAGTATGCCATTCACCCTGTAGCTGGGAGAATGCCCGGACACATGAATGTGTTATTAGCTGAGGCGAATGTGCCATACACCCAGTTGTATGACATGGAAGATATTAACCCCCAATTTGAGCAAGCAGATGTGGCTTTAGTGATTGGGGCAAATGATGTAGTCAATCCGGCGGCGCGGAGTGATACTGCTAGCCCAATTTATGGGATGCCAATTTTGGAAGTAGATAGAGCGAAGCACACTATTGTAATTAAGCGCGGAATGAGCGCAGGTTTTGCCGGTGTAGATAATGAGTTGTTCTACAAGGATAAAACCACAATGCTTTTTGGTAGTGCGAAAGATATGGTGGCGAAGTTAGTTTCAGAAGTGAAGCAACTTTAGGGAATTAAAAATTATTTATAGAGTTTGCTTGCCTTGGAGGTGTGATGCTTCTGAGGCAAGTTTTTTTAATATTGTTCGCGCATCCGACGAAGTCGTTCTCGTTCGCGTAGCGTCTCCGTTAGGAGAAGAGTAGGCGCATACCGCTAAAGCGGAACCCGCAGAGTAGACGCAAAGTAAAGAAGTTTATAGCTATAGCCCTAGACATTTCTGTTATTACCAATTATTTTTGATTTAACAAAGATTGCTTTTTAAGCATAAACACTTAAATATGAATAATTCAATTTTTTTTGATGATGCACTTCTAGAAAAAAGAATTGATATTTTTTATGGATATGGTAATTATCAAGGAAAGTACTGGTTTATTGGCATGGAAGAAGCAGGAAGAGGTTTTAAAGACGTTAATCACAGAATAAATATATGGGCAAAAAGAGAAGAAAAAGAAATAGATGATGTTGCAGAATACCATATAGATATGGGATGGCCAGAAGGTTTTCAAGCAGGTGCGCCAATACAACCAACATGGAAAGGATTAATTCGTACAGTATTAACTGCTAAAGGACAAGAGATTCTCTCTAAAGAAGATATTCGTCAATACCAAATAGAGGAACTTGGTAGGGAACAGAAAGAGACTTGTTTATTAGAATTATTGCCTTTACCGTCACCATCTATTAACGATTGGATCAGAAATGTTGAATGTCGTAATAAAACTTTACATATTTAGATATGGTAGTGTTAT
>NZ_CAWUDJ010000042.1:0-57864 GCF_963920875.1 Anabaena sp. CCY 9910
ATTGATGTTCTCACCTTCCAGTCTCATTCTCTTTAATTCACATTAGACGTAATTTGTAATTTGTAATTAAATGGAAGTCTAGGGGTAAGACCGTTCACCTTACCCCTAAACTTCTCTACTGGGAATTAGTATTATCTGGTTTTTGCTGCTTCTGTAGTGGCTGGCTTTTGATATTTGCCAGGATGTTTACGTTGGAAATAGTCTTCCATCACTTTAAGTATCATTGGTGCAGCAACGCTACCACCACCGCCGCCAGAATGTTCGGCAAAGGCGACAATCAAAATTTCTGGCTTATCAGCAGGAGCATAAGCCCCAAACCAAGCATGATTTTGTTTGACTCTTCCCTTCCAAGCTTCAGCAGTCCCACTTTTACCGGCGACTGGGGGAATTGTCGGCTGATGTAAAACTTTCCCCGTACCATCAGAAATTACCTTACGTAAACTCTCGCGCAAAAGTTTCAAAGTGGTCGGTTTCATCTGTACAAGCTCTCGCCAGCTTCTAGCTTCTTCATTATCTTTGAGCAAATGCGGTTGGACACGGTAGCCACCATTTGCTGGTACAGCAAACATAACCGCAACTTGTAAGGGAGTAGTTAATAACGCGCCTTGACCAATGGACATATTAATTGTGTCGCCAACAGTCCAAGGCATTTTCCAGACTTTTTGTTTCCATGTCTCATCTGGTACAGCACCTTTCGCTTCTTCGGAAACAAACTCAAAGCCTGTTCTCTGACCAAACCCATATTTACGCGTCCATTCAATCAAGGTGGGGCCGCCAATTCCTCTACCAATTTGATAGAAGAAAGTATCACTACTCCACTGCATAGCACCAACGAAACCCAAAGGCCCAAACCCGGCGTGATTCCATTCCCCAAATCGGGTTCCACCGATAGTTAGAGAACCATAGGTCTGTAATATTGTGCTGGGAGAAAATTTACCTGATTCTAAACCAGCCGTCATCGTGACAACTTTAAAAGTACTAGCAGGCGGAAAAGCACTCAAAGCACGATTGACCAGAGGATGGTCTTCACCTTGGACAGATTCCCAGTCTTTTTGAGTCAGCCTTTGCTTGGAGAAAATGTTGGGGTCAAAAGTGGGGTGAGATACCATTGCTAGGACAGCACCGTTTTTCGGGTCTAGGGCGATGATTGTCCCGTTGCGATCGCCTAAAGCTTTCTCTGCTGCTTTCTGCACGTCTAAATCTATGGTCAAACGTATATCATTACCAGCTTTAGCTTGTTTCTCGCCTAAAACCCGCAACGGTCTACCAGCCCCATCAACTTCTACTTGTTGACCACCCCATTCACCCCGCAGTGATTTCTCATAGGCTTTTTCCACGCCCATTTGACCAATTACATCACCAAGGCGATAGCCTTCTTGCTTCCTAGCTTTTAACTGTTCAGCTGTCAACTCTCGCGTATAACCCAAAACATGAGCCAATTCTCTCCCGTGGGGATAGTAGCGCACAGCTTCCGTGTGTATTTCTACATCTTTAAGTTCACTTTCATATTCCTTGATAGCGGTGATTTGGGCTTCATCCAAATTACGCGCAATGCGAATGAGTGAAGAAGAGTTAGCACCAGCCTCTTCTAATTTCTTTTCGATTTCCTCTTGGGGAATCTCCAAAATTTTTGCCAGACGCGGCCCCACCACCGACCAAGAGGCTTTAGTGTGAGCCATCGGCCACAGATAAATAGAACGAGGATAACGTGTACTGGCTAAAAGTTTGCCATTGCGGTCAAAAATATTACCCCTTTCTGGTTGTTTAGGGATGACCCGAACCCGGTTTGACTCGGCCTTGCGCTTAAATTGGGAGCCTTCGATAATTTGTAAGTATACTAACCGCGCACTAATTCCCGTCGTCATCAGCAGGGTAAATATAATCAAAAACGTAGACTGAAAACCCCTGCCAACGGTTCGTTTATCTTTTTTACCAAGTAGTGGAGATGGTTGCAATAAAGCCATAATAATTAAAGAATTGCTTAGATAATAATATTTGTATGCAGTTAATTGTCCTATATTTTTATTACCCTATTTAGGGTAATAGCACCTAATAAATCTAGCTATGGCAAGTTATTTTAAATCAGTTTCGTACATATTGAACTAGTCCTGTATTTTGTTTTTTGCATGGTTAGTGTTGATTGGTAATGGGTAATTGCCCTATTAATGTAGTCTCTGCATCTTTATCTATTGGGAGTAGAAGCAGCAAGCAAGTGTGACGAGGATGAATGATAACGCTACGGTCTGATTCCATATTGGAACTTGGGACGATTCTACTTATCATAGGTCACTCCACCAATGGCAAAAGAAGCGGGTACAACAAGATGAGTGGTCTGTGATTAGGTATAAATATACAGTGCAGAGGCATAAGACAGGTAAAAATTCCCAAAACGTCGGTAACTTGTATATAGTTCCCAAAAATTCCCACACCTCTTCAACTTGTAACAATCTAGTCAGTGTATTTATAAACAAATCTTTTTAGCAGACTACAATGAACCAAAGGCTATGAAGAGTTTGCTTAATCGACTACATTAATACACAAAATCTCGTAAGATCACGGCATTCTACTGATGAATATGGCTCAAACTGTCACGCAGAATCCCAGGGGCGTAAAAACACTTCTACCCCTCGATGTTGAACTACGTAACGTGTTCAAGTTTTTCAACCAAGAACCGGCGGTACATGGAGTGGACTTAGATGTAAAACAAGGGGAATTCTTTAGTATTCTCGGCCCTTCTGGTTGTGGTAAGACAACGACACTACGTTTAATAGCCGGATTTGAACAAGTTGATGCTGGTAAATTATTGATTCAGGGTCAGCCGATGACCAATATTCCCCCTTACCGCCGACCAGTTAATACAGTATTTCAAAGTTACGCTTTATTTAATCACCTTAACGTCTGGGATAATGTTGCTTTCGGGTTGCGGCTGAAAAAATCCCGGAAGTCAGAAGTAGAAAGCAGAGTTAAAGAAGCTTTAAAGCTGGTAAAAATGGAAAGTTTGCGATCGCGCTTTCCTAGTCAACTGTCCGGTGGTCAACAGCAGCGCGTTGCTTTGGCTAGGGCTTTGGTGAATCGTCCGGCTGTGGTGTTACTGGATGAACCTTTAGGGGCGTTGGATTTAAAGTTACGTAAGGAAATGCAGGTTGAGTTATCAAATTTGCATAAAAACCTGGGTTTGACCTTCATTATGGTAACTCATGACCAAGAGGAGGCGTTATCTTTAAGCGATCGCATTGCGGTGATGAACCAGGGGAAAATTGAACAAATTGGTACTCCCCAAGAGATTTACGAACGTCCTAAAACTTCCTTTGTCGCCGATTTTATCGGTGATACTAATTTGTTTAGTGGTGAAATCACCGTATTAGAAGCTGAATATATTCAAATTGTTACCAAAACTGGACTCACAATTGTAGTTGCCCGGAATGAAGATACACCCGCAGAATTATTAAAACCTGTGGTTGTAAGTGTACGACCAGAAAAAATTCAACTTTCCCTTTATCCGCCTAGTTCGCTCAATAACTGTTTTGAAGGAAGGCTGATAAATGTCATGTATTTAGGAACTCACGTTAATTATCTTGTCCAATTAATTAACGGCATTAATATTAATGTTTTACAACCTAATACATTTGGTAATTTACCAGACCCTGAAACACCTATTTATGCTTGGTGGGCGGAAAGTGATTGTTTGGCTATTAGTCAATAGTCAATAGTCAATAGTCCAGGGTTAATGGTCAATAGCTAGATGGGTAGTAAATATTTTAGGGAATTACGAGTTTATCAATTAGCGGAGAAGTTAGCTGATGAAATTTGGCAAATAGTTAATAATTGGGATATGTTTGCTAAAAACACAATAGGTACACAGATAGTAAGTTCAGCAGATAGTATTGGAGCGAATATAGCAGAAGGTGTTGGCAGAGGTAGTTACCAAGACAATAAAAGATTTATCAGAATAGCAAGAGGTTCATTACATGAAACCCAACATTGGTTGAGACGAGCGTACACTCGTCGATTGTTAACCTTAGAACAAATAGATAAGTTAAAGCTGATGATTAATGATCTAGCACCTCAATTCAACTCCTACTTAAATTCGATTGGCAAAAATACTAAATAGTAATTATCAATTTTGAAATATAAACTATGGACTATTGACTATGGACTATTGACTAATGACTAATAGAAGAAAATTTCTACAAGGAATCACAGCACTTTCCAGTTTATCTTTAGCAAGTTGTGGCTGGAGGTTAGCTGATGTCAAAGCTTCTAATCCTTCTGCTCGCAGTGACCAATTGTATCTTTATACTTGGACACAGTATTCCGATCAGAAACTATTACAAACTTTTAGCGCCCAAACTGGTATGAAGGCGCTTGTTGATGTCTATGATTCTAATGAAGTAATGCTAGCTAAACTCTTAGCTGGAGGTGGCGGTACTTATAGCCTAATTTACCCATCTGATTATATGGTACAGAAGATGGTAGAAAGGGGTTTGTTAAGTGAATTAAAACACGATCGCCTAGTTGGATTAGATAATTTATTCCCACAATTCCAAAATCCTAGTTATGACCCTAAAAACCGCTATAGTATTCCTTTCAATTGGGGAACAACGGGTTTAATCTATAATTCGGAAATTCTCAAAGAAGCACCAGAAGACTGGGAATATCTATGGAAAAATCAAAAGCTCCTCAGTAAGCGTATAACTTTACTCAATGATGTGCGTGAGGTTATAGGTGCGGTGTTGCGGATGCTAGGTTATTCCTATAACTCGCAAAATGAAGCCCAAATTAAACAAGCTTATGAAAAGTTAAGTACACTCAAACCAGCGATCGCTGCTTTTGACACTGATGCTTGGCGCAATCAAATCTTAGCAGGTGATTTGGCATTAGCAATGTGTTACTCAGCTGATGCTACCAAAGTCATTAAGGAAAATCCTAAACTGAAGTATGTTATTCCCCGTAGTGGTTCTTCACTATGGACTGATACAATTGTTATCCCCAAATCAGCGCCTAATTTAGATGGAGCTTATGCCTGGATTAATTTTATTTTACAACCAGAAGTAGCAGCTACCACAAGCGAACGGCTGAAGATTTCTACTCCTAATAATGCTGCATTTGAACAATTACCAAAACAAATAAAAACTAATGAAAATCTATATCCTCCATCTTCAATTTTAGACAAATGTGAACGCATTAGCCCAGTGGGGCCATTTGAGGAAGTTTATGAGCGTTACTGGACGGAATTAACTAGTAGTTAATCAATAGTCAATAGTCAACAGTTAATTACTTTTATAATTGTGAATACAGAAATTCGTGATACTCCAGATGATCTTGCCAAGATTCAGAAGTTAAACCGCCGAAAGTTAAATCTTATCCAACCTTTGGCATTGCTAGCGCCGTCTGGTATTTGGTTATTACTATTATTAGTACTACCAACATTGATAATTTTTCAGTTGAGTCTAGTTCCCAATATTAGACCAGGAGATATAGTCAACCCCAGTGGATTGGATAACTATGTCCGCATACTTGACCCCTTATACTTGCAAGTAATCCTGCGATCGCTCTGGTTGGCGTTAGGTACAATGGCGATCTGTCTAATCTTGGGTTTTCCGGTGGCGTATTGGATTGCCCAAATTGCACCGCAACGCTGGCGCAATCTCCTAGTAATAGGCTTTGTCTTACCTTTGTGGACTTCTTCTCTACTCCGTTCCTACGCTTGGATAACGATTCTCCGTCCTACTGGTCTTTTGAACAGTCTATTGAACAGTGTCGGTTTACCTACTTTAGAACTACTGAACCGTACACCAGCTGTTTTAATTGGCATGAGTTACAGCTTACTTCCCTACATGGTGTTGATTTTATACGCTTCATTAGAGAAGTTAGATAAACGCTTACTAGAAGCAGCAGCAGATTTAGGCGCAAGTCCCATCAAGGCTTTTTGGAAAGTCACAGTTCCGCAAATATCCCCAGGAATCACTGCTGGTTCTCTCCTTGTCTTGATCACAGCCTTAGGGGATTTTATTGATCCAGAATTACTTGGTGGTGCTTCTAGTATGACGGCAGCCAGGCTAGTTTATAACCAATTTCTCGGAGTTACCCAAAACTGGGGCTTTGGTTCAGCGTTGAGTATGACCCTAATTTTGGCTGTGAGTGTAGCGATCGCTCTGCTGATTAAATTTGGCGATCGCTAGTTTCGATACTTAGTAAAAGTTCCCCAATACTGGGTTATTACGTATTTTTACTTTAATTTTATATGAAATTTATATAAATAAACTTATTTTTTCAGTAAAAACCCTATACATATACTTGGTTATTAGCGCTTCTAGGTTTAGCATAAGAGTACTATTGTGTGTTTCTCCATAGAAGCGATCGCCTTGGCGTGGAAATAATCACTAGACAGATGGTATTCAGTTCTTCAAACTTACGTTTCTGAAAATACCCAACTATGTAGTGAAGTTTTCGACTCCCTGTTTGTCGTGTCTATTTCTGCATAAACGAAAAAATAGCTAAAATTTTCCGGCAAATGTTTAATCAAATTAGTTTATGGGGGATTTTACACGAAGTTAAATCCATATACTTATTGATCATAAAAAATTTACCAAGTTGTAAGTATTTTTTGCCTTGAAAGCTCTAATTTAAGGATAATCTCTTGCTGATTTTATATTTTGCATTTTAAAGAGTGAATGAAATTTTAACAATTTTGTCTCTAATAACCGGAATTATCTAAAAATTCAAAGTAGTTTTTATTAACTATGAAAATAAGTTTTTAACGGAGAAGAATCATGTCTATACAACAAGCAAATGCTTTTTATGAAGCTTTAATGGCTGACGAAATTATTTATGAAAAATACTTTAATAAATGCTGTAGTCGTAGTTTATTAGGTAGTTACCATTGGGATAAAAAGAAAATAGTCAATTTCGCAGCCACCCTTGGTTATAGATTTACTGAAACTGAATTAGATCAAGTATGGTTTGACAGCGAACCCAGTACCCATGAACAGTTATCATTGGCTTGACTTTAATACTACTCAGGATTAAAAATTTAGAGATTATTTATAAAGTAAATATTAAGTAGTGGCGTGACAAGGCTAAAATAGTCCAATAACCGAAGTTCTATCCACGTTCATCTGTGTTTAATTGTTTCCAATCTAATGCGCTAATTTAAGCTTGCCACGCTACAACAATGATCTGATTTTTGCTTTATAAATTCCGCTTCATCCAGGAGGAAAGGGCTTTCCCAGATCCCTTTCCCCTTACCCCTTCTGGTCAGAATTTGTGAGAGCGATCGCCGGAACTAAAACTCAGCCCATAGCCTATGACCAGCTAATTGAAGGTTGTTAACTATACTATCGAACCTAAAGCACGATAATTGAAATGGGTTGTTAAATATTAGTAGAATTACATAGAAAATTTATATTTACCCAAGCTAAGTATTGGGATAAAAAATTATTACAAGCCAGACATAAGCTAGGTTTTGGTTAATAAACTAGCAGACTCAACAATATGTTTTTTGTGTGAAGCTATCGAAATACTACTAGTACATTAAGAATATTTGCCCTAATATTTTGAGTGTCGATGTAAGGAAAACACGGAGTAAAGTTTTGCTCATAAGTCAAATAAAGGTCAAGAGAACTCTATTCTCACTATTTTTTCAGGGTTGATATTGTGTGCGCGCCGCAAAGTACCTGATTAAACTCTCCTGCAAATATTTACTGATGAGCGACTGAATCCAAAATCTTCATTTGGACTATTTACTCCAATAGAGTAAGTAATTTCACAGTCGGAACCTACATTTTTGATTTAGCAAGATGAATCTCAAAAAGACTTCATTATTTTTCAGAGCAACCTTCACAACAGTAGCTGGTACATTGTCAGCTCTGGCTATGTCCACAAGCGCCTATGCTGCTACTCTTGTTGATTTAGAACTATCTTTACTAGTTGATGTATCTGGTAGTGTTGACGATACAGAATTTCAACTACAAAGAGACGGCTATGTAAATGCTTTTAGCAATCCTAATCTATTCAACAACTTCATCTCTAAAGGGAATATTGGCAAGATTGCTGTTAACTACATCTACTGGAGTAGCACAAACCAGCAGCAACAAACCGTAGGTTGGACTTTAATTGATAGTGTAGCAGCAGCACAAAATTTTGCTGCGGCGATCAGTGCAGCTCCACGTCCCTTTAGTGGTAACACTGGTATCGGTTCTGCAATTAATTTTGCTACACCCCTCTTCTTCAATAACGACTTTGAAGGCGTACGCAAAGTTATTGATGTGTCTGGTGATGGCTCTACAAATATAGGTGCTAATACAGCAGCTGCCCGCGATGCGGCTTTAGCAGCTGGTGTTGATGCCATCAATGGTCTAGTCATTGGTAACAGCACATCTCTGTTCAACTTCTATAACAATAACGTCAAGGGTGGTGCTGATGCGTTTGTTTTACAGGCTAATACTTTCCAAGATTTTGCTGACACAGTTGAACGGAAACTCAGAAGAGAAATTGTGACAAATCCTCAGGGAACTCCCGAACCAGCCACTTTGATTGGCTTATTCGGTCTGGGTGCGTTCGGTATCACCTCAAATCTCAAGCGTAATCGAAAGCAGTCAGTTAAGTGCTAATATCCCAGCAAATCAACCAAGCTTCAAGCAACAAAAGGCTGTTTCTGAGCAATGCGTAAGTCTGAATGAGAAATAATCATCATTCATTTTCCAAGGGAAGAGGCTCTGTAGAGAGTCGCTTCTTTTTTGTTTTTGTTGTGGGGCTACAAACACCATACTTAAGCCCACTTCTCTAATGTTGTAAGTCTTAAGAATCAATTTATGATATAGAGTTGGGTCATTCAGTCAAGCTGGTGGGAATAAAGTCGCCGAACTACTTTTTAAGGAATTACTAACGGAACTCTGTCCCCCTCCGGTGTTAGAGTGAAAGATGACATTGCATAATCTTATGTCTTCTAAGACCCATTCTGAAATATAGCTTCAACCATTAGGCGCAGCATGGTCACCACCGCAGAAAAAACAAACATCGGTTACATTACCCAAATCATTGGTCCGGTTGTAGACGTTAAATTCCCTAGCGGAAAATTACCACAAATCTACAACGCTCTGACCATCAAAGGCACTAACGAAGCTGGACAGGAACTCAACCTCACTGTAGAAGTACAGCAACTTTTGGGCGACAACCAAATACGCGCCGTTGCTATGAGTTCCACGGATGGTTTAGTCCGTGGTCTGGAAGTCGTCGATACAGGCGCGCCTATCAGCGTACCCGTTGGTAAAACCACTCTCGGACGGATTTTCAACGTTCTTGGCGAACCTGTAGATAACCAAGGCCCAGTTAACAACCAAGAAACTTTACCTATCCACCGTCCGGCTCCCAAGCTCACAGAGCTAGAAACCAAGCCTTCCGTTTTCGAGACGGGAATTAAGGTTGTTGACCTCCTGACCCCTTATCGACGCGGTGGTAAAATTGGTCTGTTCGGCGGTGCTGGCGTCGGCAAAACCGTAATCATGATGGAGCTGATTAACAACATTGCTACCCAGCACGGTGGCGTGTCTGTATTCGCCGGCGTGGGAGAGCGTACCCGTGAAGGGAATGACCTCTACAACGAAATGATTGAATCAGGGGTAATCAACAAAGACAACCTCAACGAATCAAAAATTGCGTTGGTGTACGGTCAAATGAACGAACCACCCGGAGCAAGAATGCGGGTTGGTTTGTCTGGTTTGACAATGGCTGAATACTTCCGTGATGTCAATAAGCAAGACGTACTGTTGTTTATTGACAACATTTTCCGGTTCGTACAAGCAGGTTCTGAAGTATCCGCGCTGTTGGGTCGGATGCCTTCTGCTGTGGGATATCAGCCAACTTTGGGTACTGATGTAGGTCAATTGCAAGAACGGATTACCTCCACTACCGAAGGTTCTATCACCTCAATTCAAGCTGTATACGTACCTGCGGACGACTTGACAGACCCCGCGCCTGCAACTACCTTTGCTCACTTAGATGGTACAACAGTACTATCTCGTAGTTTGGCTGCTAAAGGTATTTATCCTGCGGTAGATCCGCTAGGTTCCACCTCTACCATGTTGCAACCCAACATTGTTGGTGACGAACACTACAATACTGCTCGTGCTGTCCAATCGACCCTGCAACGCTACAAAGAATTGCAAGACATCATCGCCATTCTGGGTCTAGATGAACTGTCTGAAGAAGACCGACTCATCGTAGCACGGGCCCGGAAAGTTGAACGTTTCTTGTCTCAGCCATTCTTCGTCGCTGAAGTATTCACAGGTTCTCCTGGTAAGTACGTGAAGTTAGAAGACACCATCAAAGGGTTCCAGAAGATTCTATCTGGTGAGTTGGATGATCTGCCAGAGCAAGCCTTCTACTTGGTAGGCGACATCAACGAAGCGATCGCCAAAGCAGAAAAACTCAAAGGCTAATTTGTTAGTAGTCAGTAGTCAGTAGTCAGTAGATTTGTATAACTGACAACTGGCTATTGGCAACTGGCAACTGACAACTGACAATTGACAATTGACAACTTATGACCCTAACTGTCCGTGTAATTTCCCCAGATAAAACAGTGTGGGATGCGGAAGCTGATGAAGTGATCTTACCCAGCACTACCGGTCAGCTAGGTATCCTGAGTGGACACGCACCACTACTAACCGCACTAGATACAGGCGTACTACGAGTACGCACCAGCAAGAGCCAAAATTGGCAAGCGATCGCCCTGTTGGGTGGTTTTGCCGAAGTTGAAGAAGATGAAGTCACCATTCTCGTCAATGGTGGTGAACGCGGCGACACGATTAACCTAGAAGAAGCACGTACTGCTTACAGCCAAGCCCAAACAAAGCTGAATCAAGTACCCGCAGGCGATCGTCAAGCCCAAATCCAAGCTAATCAAGCCTTTAAACGCGCTCGCGCTCGTTTTCAAGCGGCTGGCGGCTTGGTATAAAAAATACCAGCAAAATTATTTAGGGTGGGCGATTTGCTCATCCTTCTTTTTTTTGGGTATAGTTTCTTATGCTGGAGGTGATGGCATTCCGCCCAGCGTTACTGATCGCCGTAGTGTCACAATGATATTAGGCGTTATCCTGATTTGGCTATGTATTTAACTTGGTTAGACAGCAATAGCTGGTTGCTCGAACTCAGCAATCAGCGAGTACTTATAGACCCGTGGTTGGTTGATGCGTTAAGTTTTGGGAATTTAGATTGGCTGTTCAAAGGGTACCGTCCTCAAGAACGCGCTATACCAGAAAATATTGATCTAATTCTGCTATCTCAAGGTTTAGAAGACCATGCACATCCACCCACACTGAAGCAACTAAACCATAATATTCCAGTGGTGGCTTCTCCTAATGCGGCGAAAGTAGTCCAAGCTTTGGGTTATACTTCTGTCACAACCTTGGCTCATGGTGAAAGTTTTACTTTCAATAATCAAATCGAAATTAGAGCTTTTCCTGGTTCACCAATCGGCCCGACTGTGGTTGAAAATAGTTATCTGGTGAAAGAATTAGCCACTAGTTTCACGCTTTACTACGAACCTCATGGCTATCATTCTCCACAGTTAAAACAGTTTGCACCAGTGGATGTTGTAATTACGCCAACAGTTGACTTAGCTTTACCCCTGCTGGGGCCAATTATTAAAGGATATAAAAGTGCATTGGAAGTAGCACAGTGGTTGGAGCCACAAGTTATGCTTCCTACCGCCGCCGGAGGAGATGTCATCTTTGAGGGATTATTGACAAAAGTCCTCAAAACGGAGGGAAGTGTTGCAGACTTGCGTTTGCTATTCAAAAAAAACAATTTACTTACACAAGTGTTGGAACCAAATCCAGGCGATCGCCTAGAATTACAATTAGCTAAACGCACTTCAGTGACTCCCAAGTAAATAAAAGGGCAGTCCCGATGAAAAAATTTCACAGTCATAGATGAAAGATATCTTTCCCCTACACCCCCATACCCTTACACCCCTACACCCTCTTTCTAGTCAAGGAGAGAAAGAGTTTGCAATTTAGGCTAGGCGCGCATTGGCTTAACCAATCTCCAGCGCCTAAACTCATAATTCTCTGGAAAAAATAATTGTTTGACTTGATATTTATCAAGGCTCATCTTAATATGGCTAAGTTGGTGAGAATAGGTAGCAATAAGCTATGACATTTTCTGGTTATAATGTCGAGCAACGTTCCAAGGAAGTTAAGGCTCTCCAGTCTTTTTTAACTTACAGTTTCATTGGCTCAATGGCTCTACACATTGGTTTGCTGGCTTCAGGTTTGGGTAACTTTCTGGCACGAATTCCTCAAGTTGAAGAAGAACCGATAGAAATAGCGATCGTTGATCCTGTAACCGCGGAAGTGGAAAAAGCACCAGAGGCAGTTTTGGCAGAACCAAAAACAGATAATGCTTCTGGAGGAGGTTCTCAAGGTGGTGGTGGCGGCTCCAGTAGTGAAATTGCCATTGCCACAAAGCCACAAGTTATTAACCAGGTACGTCCAGTTCCAAAAGCAGTTGACAACTTCAAAACGCCTCAAGTTCAACAACAGCCTCAAAAGACCATAACTTCTATTGAGAAAGCAGAACCAGTTAATAAGCTTTCGCAAGAAATTGCTACTGAACCGCAAGCACCAACAAAATCAGCAATTGTTAATCCCAGTACAAATCAAAGTAGTGACAACTTAAGACGCTTATTAAGTGGACTAAGAGATTCTCAAGCGGTTCAGGGAAATGTGGGAAGTGGAACCGGCTCTAGTTTAGTTTCGGGTTCGGGTAGGGGTACTGGTAACGGTATTGGTAGCGGGACTGGTAACGGTATTGGTAGCGGGACTGGTAACGGTAATGGTACTGGTAACGATAATGGTACTGGTAATGGTACTGGTAATGGTTCAGGAACTAGATCAGCGATCGCCACAACATCAACACCACCCAAAATACGTACAGAACCGAGTGAGAGTAACAGATCAGGAAATGGTCGTGCAGCTTGCCGCGAGTGTAATGCCAGATATCCAGAAGCTGCTAGACGACGGGGGATTGAAGGTAGAGTAGAGGTGGCTGTTGATACTGATGCTCAAGGTAATGTTACTGGTGCTAGAATTGCTCGTTCTAGCGGTAATCGAGAACTAGACGATGAAACTTTAAGACAAGCACGTAATTGGAAATTAAAACCTGCTGAAGGTGGTAGACAAGGAGTAGCGATCGCCACTGAATTTGCCCTACAAGGATCACGACGACACCGCCAAGTCCAAGAACAAAAAAAACGTAGAGAAGCGGAAGCCAGAAGCCAACAGACAACGGCAGCTAATAACGATTCTACAGAAGGAACTCGCAGGCGCAGACGTTTAGTGACTTCCACTGAGGCTAATACTCCTGCTCAAACCTCCAGGGAAACTAGAATTAGACGCATACGAGAATCTACATCAGAAGGCTCTAACACACCTACATCAGCAACCAGAACAGGAACGGCTAGAGAGAGTTTGCGCCGTATCCGCCGGGAGCGTACAACTAATAATTCTGCACAAGAAGCACCACAAACCCCCACTAGAAGACGGCGCAGAGAAAATGCTCAATCTGCTAGTCAAGACAAGTTAAGAGCGACTTTACGAGGTTTACGCCAGCCTGCTCAGCCAGCACCCGCAGCACCACCAGCGTCAACTACGCCTGCAAATCAGGAATAAATCAATTCAAAATTCAAAATCAAACTTCTACGACCTATGTACCCAGATTTTTTGTTGAGATCGGGTGTGAGAGTACTGTAGAGACGTTGCATACAACGTCTCCATATCATTTATTTAGCGCAACTTCATAGAGAATTGGTATAAGTCCTATAGGTAAATCTCTCCCTTACAGTTGATTACGGGCTTTCAGTTGCAAATATCGATCAACTAACTGATCGGTAATTTGATTGGCTGGCGCATCAAGTACTAAGACACCTTTTTGTTTTAATTGAGCAAAAGCAACTTGTCTTTGCGCCAGTAAATCTAAAGCAACTGCACGGTTGTAAGTTTGGGTCACATCTTCCGTAAAAGTGTGTGCTAAATTGTCCACCTGTGGATCTCGCAAGGTGACGCAAAAGGGTAAATAGCGTGGTGTCAGTCGAGTAAGTGCAGCCAGGAGTTCAGTAGAGGCGGTGACATCAACTAAATCAGTAATTACTACTACAAGAGCGCGACGAGTTTGTTGTTTGACAACATTTGTCACTGCGCCCAAATAATCTGACTCTAATAATACTGGTTGAATCGGTGTCAGATGATCAATTAACTTACTTAGATGATGTTGACCCCTTTCTGGTGGTAGCCATGTGTGCATAAGACGGTCAAATACACCCACACCGACGCGATCGCCACGATGTAATCCGGCTAAAGCTAACGATAAAGCTGCATTTAATCCCCAGTCAAATCGTTGTAATCCTTTGACTCTAGCAGTCATCAACCGACCGCGATCCAATAATATGATTAGGGTTTGCTCCTGTTCTGGTTCCAGTACTCGCACTAACGGCGCTCCCACACGACGGGCGGTCGCTTTCCAATCAATCAAGCGTAAATCGTCACCAGTGCGATAGTTCCGCAATTCGGCAAAATCTGTACCAATCCCTAACTGTCGTGATTGGCGCATCGAACCAGATGATTGTAGTGTCAAACGAATGGAGAGCGATCGCAATCCGATCAAATCTGGGTAAACTTTCACCTGTACACTTTGGGGAATTTGCCAATCATCCCAAGCTAAACCCCAAGGCGCTAACTGTCGTACCTGAATATTTCCCCAAGAAAATTCCCCGCGCTGTGTTGGGTTGACAGTATATTTGATCTCTTCCTTTCCTTGTGAAGGAATTGTAGTATTTACCGTCAGCGTAGACACACCAAATTCAGGCGGGTAATAATCGCGGATTTGAACTACAGCCTCAGTCTTTGCTGATGTAATTGACAATATTACGGGATTATCACGCCCGATAGATAAACGTGCTGGTAATTGACGCTGAACTTCTACCCGCAGAGAACGTACCCGCCGACTATCGACAATCATCAATCCTAAGACGGTGATATCGAATAATAGAGCGATCGCTATACTGGCAGGAATACCAATTAACAATGATAAAATTGTTGCGATCGCTAGTCCCAAAATTAGCAGCAGATAAACCTGTTTAGCTGGAACCATACCCAGAATCTATATTCCTAATTTTGAATTTTGAATTTTGAATTTTGAATTTTGAATTTTGAATTTTGAATTTTGAATTGTTCTCACCTTGGTACAGCGACTTGATTAACTACCGCCGCAATGACCGCATCAATTTGTAAACCATCTAGCATCGCTTCTGGTTTAAGAATCAGGCGATGACGTAATAAAGGTGATGCAACTGCTTTAATATCATCTGGAGTCAAAAAATCTCGTCCCTCTAACCAAGCTACTGCTTGAGATGTTTGCAACCAAGCACCAGCCGCACGCGGTGACGCACCCAAAGCCAAATCAGGATATTGACGTGATGTCCTCACCAGCGCCAACAAATAATCAATGATGGATTCTGATACCTTCACTGCTTTGACGGCCTGCCGTGCCTCTAAGATATCAGCTACTGTTGCTATTGGTTGCAGACTGTTAATATCTGAACGTCTTGCAGCAAAACCCGCTTGACGATTGAGTAGCATTTGCTTTTCTGCCGTTTGGTCGGGGTAATCTACCACTAGCTTAAATAAGAACCGATCTAATTGGGCTTCTGGCAAAGGATAAGTACCCTCAAATTCCAAAGGGTTTTGGGTGGCAATTACCCAAAACAAATCCGGCAAAGGTAAGCTTTCGCCATCCAAAGTTACCTGCATCTCTTCCATTGCTTCCAATAAGGCTGCTTGCGTTTTTGGTGGAGTGCGGTTAATTTCGTCTGCAAGCAAAACCTCTGTAAAAACAGGGCCTTTTTTCAGGGTGAAATTGCGATTATTTAAATCAAAAATATTTGTGCCTGTAATGTCTGATGGTAAAACATCCGGCGTGAGTTGCACCCGATGAAAATCCGCTTGAATCAACTGCGCTAAAACTTTCACCAACAGCGTTTTACCTGTTCCTGGCACTCCCTCTAAAATAATATGTCCACCCGATAATAGTCCTACCAGTAGCTGTTGTATTAGCTGAGATTGTCCGACAATAACGCGGTTCAGTTTTTCACCAAGGTGAATAAGAATAGGATAGGTTTCACTCATAAGTTTTTTTGGCAGAATACAAGGGATTGGTGAAGATAAATCAATTCAAAATTCAAAAATAGGGAGAAAATAAAAATTAAGTTTTTTACTTAGTACTCAGTACTGTTTCAAGAATACGTTGTGGTTAATTTACCTCATCAAACTCAGAATGGCTACATTATTCGTTTCTAGCAAGCATAAAGAAGTGTTGCGTATTTCAACCTAAAGTGAGTTCGACAGAAGCCAACCCCAACTCCTTGCTTACATTTGCGTAGCTATGTCAGTAGGGTGCGTCAGTGCAATAGAAACTAACTATAGGAATCCGATTTGATTTCTGAAAAATTCTCAGTATCTGTAGGGTGGGCATTGCCCACAGGCTCATGGTTGTGGTGGGCAATGCCCACCCTACGTGTATTTCAAAAATCAAGTATGAGTCCTAATATACTCAGGCATTATTCATACTGATGCACCTTAGCAAACCATCCGTTTGGGATAATTTATTTTTTGAGTTTCCCTAACTCCCAACCCTTAAGCTACGCCATTTTAACAACCAGTTTAATAGTTCTCTTTCACTCAAGCGGCGTTTCCTATACTGTGGTTTTAATACTGCATCTAGTTCTGTAGCAGATTTACCTGTTTTTTCTGCCCAAATATTCACCAGAGTTTCGGGTTCTAATAACACTGTACCTAATCCCAAGGCTTTCTGGAGTTGTAGTTGTTCTTCTTTACCCACCATTTCTACAACAAATTCACTAGATTCAGCTTTGTGTAGCACTCCCGCCAAAGCTTGAATATAGGCTTGGCTATTATCAATAACTGGTGTATTCAAAGCTATAGGCTTACCAAAACGGTGATTTTGTCCCCAAATCAGCACCAATAATAAAACACCTGCTTGCACCAGTATTACTATCATTGGGGTTTGAGCAAAATAGCTGATTAAATCACCTTGTCCTTCACTTTCCTTAACATCAGCATCTTTATAGCCGTGAATGTACTCATCTACAAATAAGGTATTGTTTTTCTGGTTGACTAAACTCGCTAAGTATTGAAAATTACTTAAATTATCTTGGTAAGCATTGGCAGCTAAATAGGGAGTGGTAGCGAAAATTACTTGACCTTTTTCTCGCTTCTCTTCCCAGACTACAGCACCGAAGCGATCGCCTAATAAAATTCCTGATTGTTTAGCTTTTTGAAAACGTCTTCTTGTGTCAATTTTAACTGCACCGACGGGTGAGGGCTGCATAGTCTGGAAGTTGGCTGCACTTACCCGTGTACGCACACCCAAAAGTACTAAATTATTCCCTTTTTCTAGCCATTTTTCTTCATCTCGATCTAATTGTGGCTGTCTTAGGTAACCATATACTCGTAAGACTGTAGTGGGTTCTTTCTGATTATTGAGTTGACTTAAAGGTTTTTGCCAGCGTTGGATAGTAATTCCTTGTTCCTGCATAAAAGCATACCAAGCACCATAACCATCGGCGGCACGATTATAAGTAGAGCCACTATTAATTTGTGTATTAGGCGCAGCGATGAAACTCAGTATAATTATCACCCCTAAAGCGATCGCACCCAACCAAGCAACTCGATTTGAGCGTTTCATTACTGCACAATCTCCCGGTAGGCTTGCCGACACTGTTCATAATTTTCTGGCAAAATCTCTGCATTGCCGAAACATAATTGCTCGTGAGTAGTAATCACAGTTTCGTAAGGTTGGACGGGAGTTGTAGACAAACGTAGCAGTTGCAGATATTCGCTATCAGTACGACTAGGTTTGTGCAGAATGAGTTTGCTGTCATGCAAATGCTGCAAGATAGCTAAATAAAGACAACGACAAGCCTCACGATAATTACCTTGACGGTAAAGTACTTGCGATCGCTCTAACAAGTTTGCCACAGATAAATCTGGAGTCGAGATTTTCGCTTCGTTTTGAGCATAACCCCTGTTATTTAACCATGAAAATACATAGGGGCTAAATGCTACCCATAAGCGCCAAATTACTACAGTTAAGAATAAAACTAGTAACGACCAAGATAAAACACTCAAAAGATTAATCACCCACGGAGCAAGTTTCCAGCCAGGACTCAAATTTGGTAATGCTTGCTCAAAGCGGTATGACTGGTATTCTAGCCATTCTCCTACTTGTTGTTGGAACTGAGAAACCTGCCAATTCAAGCTGCTTTTTTCAAAGGTATCGATGGACATAAGTAGCTGGACAAAAAGTTGAGGAATGTAACTACTGAACTACTCACTAATTTCAGTGTTGCCCCTTTGTAGCATCATCCCACCTATCAAGACAAGCGACGCTCCCAAAACCAAGAATCCTAAATCCCAAGCTAACTGATGTACCCCTGGTTTTACGTGATGAATACCCAGAATTTGGTGATTAATTATTCCTTCCACCAGGTTGAATAACCCAGCACCCACAAGCAAAGAACCGCCAAAGGTGCGTGATGACCACACCACATCATCATGTCCTCCAGCCCTCCACAGCAATACCACTCCAATTACAGTCAACACCCAATCTAAAGCATGAAATAAACCATCCCATACCATGTTCATATCTATATTAGAGTCGGTGGTCAAGGGTCGAACGCTGCTTAACATATGGTGCCACTGAAGGATTTGATGCAGGAGAATACCATCTACAAAGCCTCCTAATCCCAAACCTAAAAAAATTCCCGCAGAAATTAGTGGTAAATGCTTACTGAAGTAACCACTATTTGCTTCCATTGTCAACCTCTTAGACTGGATTTTCATCAAAATATGATTTTTGTCTGAAAATATCCTCTATCTTCAGACAAATAATAGCTTTCAATCCCAAGCCGCTCACTTCTTGCCAGCATCTACAGGCATTATAGAAATAGAGATTTATATATCTATAAAAAGAGCAATTTTTCAATGACTATTTACTTTTATAAGGTTTGGCAGCCTTATGGCTGTTTTTCTAACTTTTCCCCCCATAGCATTGAAATTCAGGGGACTTACTGGTTAACAGTGGAACATTATTATCAAGCGCAAAAGTTTGTTGGTAGTGTAGATGCGGCGATTATACCCGCTATCCGTGCGAGCAAAACCCCAGAAGAAGCTGCTGCTTTAGGACGATGTACCAGTCGTCAACTTCGTTCAGATTGGGATTTAGTTAAAACTATAGTTATGCGAGAAGCTGTACTGAAAAAATTTCTGACTCATACTGATATTAGAGAAGTTCTTTTAAGTACAGGTAACGAGGCTTTGGTAGAAAATTCTTCTTGTGACTATTTTTGGGGCTGTGGAGCAGATAAAACAGGACAAAATCATCTCGGTAAAATTCTCATGAGTGTACGTGAAGAAATACGTAAACTACAAGTACTTTCTGTGGTTTATCAGGAATAGGGATGAGAGACTGTAGCGTTACCTCATCAGTCATAGATACCAGACTTTTTTAGGACTTACCCATGAAAACGAAAGATCAAGGGTTTGGAGAAGGGTATAGGAGTATGAATCAATTCAAAATTCAAAATAAATGTTTTACACCCCTATACCCTTACACCCTTACACCCGGTCTCAACAGAAAATCTGGGTGCGTAAGTCCTATTTTAAAAAGTCTGGTATCTGAACATCCGTAACCTTTCAAACCTCATACTTTTACATATGGTTGCAATAAGCCGATGATTATTTCTGGTTTTTCTAAATGGGGTAATATTCCTGTGCCGGCGATCGCATAAAATTTTCTAATTACATGAGGATTTAAATTAGCCAAGCGTTGTCCTAACTCAATCCTAGTAAATTGCGCTTTTTCTCCCCAAAAGATCACTGTGGGCGTTATCAATTGTTTAATGTATAAACTCAGGTCAAAGTAAAGGTCGCCTTTTAAAAAAGATAATGCAGCAAACTTGGCGTTGGGTTGTTGTGCAGAATATAAATAAGCGTCTACCATTTCCTGGGAAACCCGTTGTGGTTGAGCGAATAAAAAACTTTGCAGGAAATTTCTCACAGCAATTTCATTCTCTGCGCCCAAGGCATAAATAAGATTATCTAACAAAGGTGCATTAATTATTGGTAGCGGTAATCTGCGGCCAGCACCTTGACCAAAATCATCAAATCCAGAAGGACAGACCAAATAGAGTGAATCAAACAGGTCGGGCTGAGTAATTGCTAAACGGATAGTGAAAGCAGCCGTTAAGGAAGAAGCAACTACCTTGACTGGTTGCTGACAAGTTTGGCTGATAAATTCTGCGATCGCTGTAAGATAGTCTCTAATCTCATAATCCCTGACTGGATGTGCGGATTCTCCCCAGCCAATCAAATCAGGCGCAAGAATACGGTGTGTAGATGCAAAAGCCGGATAAACTTTAGACCATTCGTAAGCAGACGCTCCCCCACCAAAATTATGAAGAAACAATAGGGGTGGTAAATCTTCAGAGTCATCATCCCACCAAGGTGCAGCAGTTTGGGTATAGTAAACCATTGCGCCCAAAGATGTGTGAATGACTTTATGACCAAAGCCAGGCGGTTGAAACTGAAGCATGATGTTTAATTTCCCTATCCTTTATCGCCTGTAATGGGGACGAGTGTATCTAAGCGATCGCCACTAATGTGATAAGCTGCACCAAAGCCAATGACAAAACGCCCCTCTTTGGGGGTTAGTTGAAAAATCCGAAAGTCACCCAAGCCCCGTAACACCTCTATAATTTGACCAAAACGCTCTTGGAATTTGTCAACTACTTGATTCCATATCTGGGATTCACGTTCGATGAGTGTAGTTGTACAATCAAAACTCAAGCGACGACGAGCAAATATTTGATTAGTCTTTGCCTCATCATCAATAAATAAGACATTTACAAGAGAATTAGCTTCAATATTTTTGGTGTGTACGGCAAGGCCACTAACATAAATATAAATATTCTTAGCACCATCTATCACAAAAGGAGCATAACTACCATTGGGAATTCCTTGTTCGCTGATAGTACTAATGATGGCACTTTGAAACTCTTGAATAAAACCTGCATACTCAGCTTGAGCCTTTTCCAGTTGGTTCATAACTAGATTTCTATTTGATTAATCATAACTACTTAAGTATCCTAACCTGCCTCAGCAAAACACAACTCCTATTTGATTTTTCACTCCTCCTCTCTCTCCAGCCCCACCTATCGTTATCATGTAGCAAGATGCTAATTATGAGGACGCAATTGTGGCTGATAAAAATCGTTCTCAATGGAACTTATGTAGGTTTATTGAAACGCTGACTTACTTCGAGGTGATTCCTTTTTTGAATTGGGTGCAGCAATTAATCCAAGGTCGTCCCCAGGATAATCAACCTCGAACTGATGGAGAAAATAACATGGGTGTAATTCTAGTAGCAGGTGCAACGGGTGGTGTTGGTAAACGAGTAGTACGGAAACTCAGAGAACGCGGTGAAAAAGTCCGCGCCCTCGTACGAGACATTGATAAAGCACGGTCAATTCTTGGTGATGATGTTGATTTAGTAGTGGCGGACATTACTAAACCGGAAACATTAACTCCTATGGTTATGGGTAATATCCAGGCCGTGATTTGTTGTACCGCAGTACGCGTCCAACCAGTGGAGGGAGACACCGCAGATAGAGCCAAATATTATCAAGGCGTAAAATTTTATCAACCAGAAATTGTTGGTGATACCCCAGAAAATGTCGAATATCAAGGAATTAAAAATTTAGTCACAGCAGCCGCAAATTATTTACCTGCAACTAATGAAAAACTCATATTTGATTTTACCCATCCATCAACAGAGTTAAAAAATATTTGGGGTGCGCTGGATGATGTTGTCATGGGAGGAGTAAGTGCTAGTAATATTCAATTAGTAGAAAATAGTGCTTTATTTGCTGGTAATGTCTCTACTGCGAACTCAGGAGGATTCGCATCTGTTAGGACAAGAAACTTTGAGCCACCATTCAATTTATCTGGTTACGAAGGTGTGGAATTGCGGGTGAAAGGTGACGGTCAACGTTACAAAATCTTCCTACGGACAGAGACTAAATGGGATGGGCTAGGATACAGCTATTCTTTTGATACTGTAGAGAATACATGGATTAATATCCGTGTTCCCTTTGCAGAATTAGTTCCGGTATTTCGGGCAAAAATAGTCCAAGATGCGCCACCTATTGACAGCAGTAAAGTTAGTTCATTCCAACTAATGTTAAGTAAATTTGAATATGATGGCGCTTTAAACCCTAAATTTTCAGCAGGTGGTTTTGCTCTACAGTTAGAATTTATCAAAGCTTATGGTGGAGCAAATACACCAAAATTTGTGCTTGTAAGTTCCGCAGGTGTCACCCGTCCTGGTAGGCCAGGAATTAATTTAGATGAAGAACCTCCAGCCGTTAGATTAAATGACCAACTGGGAGGAATTTTGACATGGAAGTTAAAAGGAGAAGATAGTTTAAGAGCAAGCGGCATTCCTTACACTATTATCAGACCTTGTGCTTTAACTGAAGAACCAGGAAGCAAGGCATTAATTTTCGAGCAAGGTGATAATATTCGAGGCAAAATCAGCCGAGAGGATGTAGCAGAATTGTGTGTACAAGCGCTACAACAAAAGAGATGTAATGTAACGTTTGAGGTCAAGGAAGGGACGAATGTTGCTGAGGTTGTTGATTGGCAACAGTTATTTGTCAATTTAGAATCTGACCGATAAATAATACCAATTAAATAGGGAAGTTGAGGAAATAATTATTTTATAAATCTACTTCCCAAAGGAGTAGAGTAAATGTTGCGTAGATGGTTGTTTGCTGGGGCTTTAGTAATAGTGATTTGGCTTGGATTGTTATCAAGTCCAGCATCATCACAACAGATTGAGTCTCGCCTGAACAATTTGCAAGCTGATTTTAGTCGGGTCTTATCGAGATTAAACCAAATAGAATCTCAATTGAACCAAAACCGCCAGCCAGCATCTTCTCCCAGAACAACGATTACAGTTCCATCAGGTTCCCGCAGAAATATCTCTTTGCAGGAACAGGAGAAAATGTTTGATAGATTAGCAACTTTGGTTGTGGAATTGAAACAACAAGTTAATAAATTAGAGGCGCGAGTTACTAAATTAGAATCACCTTAATTAATCTGATTTGGTTATTTTCGATGCAGATTGCGCGCACATAAATATCTAAGTACCTGTAGGGTGGGCAATGCCCACCGTATCATGGTTGTGGTGGGCATTGCCCACCCTACGAATCTACATCTGATATATGTCGTGTAGGTTGCGTCAGGTAGCTCAAATGCTCTTAATAAACAGATTCTTGATATCTGAAGTACCCTACTATTATACCAGGTGTGTAAGTCTTGTATTTAAAGTACTAAATCTGACATTATTTATAGTTTTAAAAGTAATCATTAATACCTTTATTAAAATACCAGTAATTTGGGGCTACCAAATTGCACAAATTTATCTGGATATATACCGCTTCAGATGGAATAAATTTCTTATTATCTACAGTTTATTATTCTCTAACACTTAATTGTAGGACTTAAGTAGGATGTCTTTTAAATAGTTCAAGTCAGTTACATATCAGACGAAAAGACTATTTTGATATTTGGCGATTTACATTAGTCTATGGCATGAAGTATCAAAACAATAGTCCATCACAAAAAAACTTGCTCCAATAACAGAAGTTATCACCCAAAAGTCAGAGGGTAGGATATCTTCGTAATTTTGCAGCTAGCTTCTAAATTATCCATCATCGATGCAAATTTAACTCATTAGATTTAAGTAGACGTTATTCCGGAATAATTTATTTTTTTCTGTCAAAGGAATTATGGGTCATAGTGACATCAATTACCATGAATGAAATTGTCTTGCTGATGACTGGCGTATTAGCAAAAAATCAACCTTCTACGTCTATTGTACCCAAAAAGCCTGCAATTCAGCTTGACAAAGGCGTGAAAAATTCTATACAGGGTGAATCGTATCAGTTAATATCATCTGCAAAAATCACGCCGCCTGAATTCACGCAGCTTAATGAAAATAACTCCACGATTAAAGCTAATTACCAACCGGAAAATTACAAATCTCTCATCACAAAAACACAGAAAGTTATAGAAAAAGACTTATACGGTGTGGACGAATTTAATAATTTTCAAGCTGTCAGAGTTAAATTTTCTCAGGAACCACGCCTGATCAGCCAAAGGTTTCGCAATGAGATACTAATTGCCAGAAGGTCTACTACTCGTCGCAATTTACCCACACTACGTTTTGGTAATTCTGGTGTTGCTGTCCGGGCTTTGCAACGGCTGTTAGTTGCTAAAGGCTATGCTGTTCGAGTAGATGGAAATTTTGGTGCGCTGACTGAAACTGCTGTTAAAGCTTTCCAAATTCAGCGCAATCTGTCAGTAGATGGGGTAGTTGGCTTTAATACTTGGTATTCCTTGACAAGATAGTCATACCAATTCAAAATTCCCTACGGGTTATCTGCAGGAGTGCAAAATTCACAATTCACAATTCATAATTAAGAATAAAGCACATCTTCATTAAGAAACGGTATGACTAATGACTAATAACAAATTACCGATATTTATGCTGTTCTAATAGTTGTTGCGCTCTGGGTTTGTAAATTAAATAGAACAGAGATTCAAGGTAGCGTAATAAATCCTCGCGCTTTTCCTTCGAGGTAAAGTTCCAGAAGCCGTAAATCCGAGCTAAAGTTAACAGCTTAGTTGTGTGGATTTTCCAGGTATATGTACTATATACTCTGTCAATAGCCTTCTCGGAAATTATCTTCCAATAGTTGGGATTATGTTCGCATTTGGTGACAAAATCTAGAATTTTTGTGGCTGTTTCTTCTAGATGGGTCGGGTTAATGTAGAAACCATTAATTTGATCCTGAATAATCTCTAATGGTCCCCCGAATTGGGTGGCGAATGTTGGCAATCCGGAAATCATTGACTCTAATATTGTCAACCCAAAGGCTTCAAATAATGCTGGTTGGACAAAAATGCCTTGCCGATCGCAAATGACACGATAAATTTCGCCGGAGTCATTTTTGGATAGGCGTACACCTAACCAGCGAATTTTGCCATGCAGGTTGTATTCGTCAATAATTCGGTAAAGTTTGACGATTTCGTCCCGTTCTTCGTTATCTTCTGATTCTTCGATACGTAACTTACCGGCAACTAAAATTAAGTTGCAATGTTCTTGCAATTCTTTACTTTTACCGAAGCATTCTGCCAAACCGGTGAGGTTTTTAATGCGGTCAAGTCGCGCCATTGAGAAAATAGGACGCTTATTTGGGTCGTTGAGTTTGCCGAAGATTTGGCTAGAATCTTCTAGGGTAAATAGCATTTCCTCTAGGCGATCGCGATCGCTTTCTATTCTGTCTTGAGTATGTGTGTAGGGAAAGTAGGAGTTTTCATTTACCCCAGGCGGTACAACGTTAAATTTGGGGCTAAATAATTCAATACCGTTGACCACATGATACAGTTCCGGCATGGTAAAGCATTTGTAAGACTCATACTGTCCTACACTGTCTGGTGTCCCAACAATTTCTTGATAGGTGCTGCTGATGACGAAGTTAGCAGCATTCATGGCTATTAAATCAGCAGTGAACTGTAAGGAGAAGTGATATTTTTCTTCCAAATCTTGCCAGTAGAGGTTACTAAACAAGTATTTGGATTTTTCTAAAGCATGGGCGATGTTGCATTGGGTAACTTTCATCCGTCGCGCCAACAGAAAAGCCACTAAGTTCCCATCAGTATAGTTACCCACGATTAAATCGGGTCTACCTTGAAATTCTGCTAATAATTCTCTTTCTGAGTCTATAGCAAAGGTTTCTAGGTAAGGCCAGAACTCAAATCGGGAAATCCAGTTTTGCGTCATCTTGGGGTTAAACTCCCGCAGAGGTACGCGCAAAATCCAGGCGTTCTCTGTACCGTGGACTTTTTCCAGCCTTTGGTTACACAGAGTTCCGTCACTATTGGGAATCAGCCGGGTGAGGATAATTACCTTGGGCTGGACGTTTAACACTTCTAAACCTGCAAGTATGGCATCTTCTTGCAGTTGCTTTTCTAAATTCTTGGCTTGGTCAAGAACGTAAACTACCTGACCCCCTGTATCTGGACGACCTAAAACCCCCTCTTGTCCGAACCACCCGTGGGCTGAAACTAAGACGATTCTAAAAATCATCGGGATGCGAGAGATAAAAGCTTCCAAGGTTAGGGGGTCAGGAGAGTCTATCAATTCATCCAGAATGTTTAAGGTATCCCGCACACGAGAGGCTGTATTACCCCACCCTGGTTCAAAGCCCATAGCTTGCAATTGCAGGCGGAATTGTTCGTAGGGTTCGTCATGGGGGCGATCGCTCACAAAGTTAAGCGCTTTTTTAACCTGCTGTGATAATTGTTGCTGTGATTGAATTTGATAGTTGATCAGTAGTTGAATACCGTTGTAATTATGTAGGCGCAAGAAATTAAACAGACTTTCCAGCCATTGTTGAGAGTCTTGAAAAAGTTTGCTGGAGAGATAACGGTTGAGGTATTGTACACCTTTGCCAATATTCTTGGGATCGCGGATGGTTGGGGTGTAGTCGTAAAAGGGGCCGAAATCCAGTTCTAATAGATCGCCTTCATGGGGATGGAATTTGTTGACTAGGCGATCGCGCAGATCCAACAGTTCTTGAACTGTCATGGGTTCCACGTCTAAATCTGCCGTGAGTCGATATACTTCTTGAGCAGCAATATTAGGACGAATAATGAAACAAAAATTCGAGTCTTCTTGAATTATTTCTTGAGTGTAGTAAATAAGTTTACCTAGATTGGAAAACTTATAAGAAGTTTCCGATTTCTGGCACTTAGAGCAGTATTCACTATACACATTCAGTATATCGTTGCGTAGTAGGTAATTTTTATCTTGCTGACGCAACTCACTAATAAATGCGCGCAGATCATTTTTTTCGTCACTATCTAAAATGGCTTGCATCAATTCTGACATATTCACCCCTTAAATAAAGATTGAATCTATTTGCTTTCTAGGGTAACGTAGGCTAACAACCTAGAATTTCAACACGTACAAACGCAAAAAAACACAGATAGATGAATATATCTGTGTTTTTATCTGTCGTATCAAAACGTGTTCTTATTTACTCAGAATATCGACAACTAGGTATTATTTACTCTAACTAAAGATAGACAATTTTTTATACTCTAGTTATAGTTTGCATACTGTACCTCGCCGATATAGGTAATAATCCAATTACCTATTACCAGATTCCTCAATATCAAAAATTCTCACTTTTAGTTCTGACTCCTTCTGTTAGTAAGTACTCTAAAAAAGTACTCACAATAGGAGATAGCCATTTTTTCTTCGGGTAAGCTATTTGCCATTGTTGAAGAATAGGAAACCCCTTTACATTTAAGATTGATAGCTGATTTCGTTGTAATTCAGGATATAAGGTATGTATTGATAAAACTGCTAGACCTAAACCTTCAATTACTGCTTGTTTAGTTGCATTATTACTACTTACCTCTAATTTAACTGGCATTCTGATTCCCCGTTCAGCAAATAACATTTCTACAGCCATACGAGTTTCCGAGCCTCTTTCTCGCATGATTAATTGTTCTTTAGCTAAACGTTCCAAAGAAATAGATGATTGTTTAACAAAAGGATGATTTGATGGAGCAACTACCACTAAAGGATTATCCAGAAATGGCTTGATTTCAATATCTTCTTTTTTTGGTGGATACCCCAGGATATAAAAGTCATCTGCATTTTCTTGTATTCTGGTTAAGATGACTTCATGATTGGTAAACTCAAGGGCAATTCTAATATCAGGATAAAGTTTGCAAAATGGTTGCAACAAATTAGTAATAACATACTTGCTGGTCGTTACAGCCGAGACTTTTAAACAACCTTGATTGCTATCTTTTAAATCAACTAATTTTGTATCAAAATCTTCTAAATGCTGAAATATTTCCTGATAAATAATTAGTAATTCTTCCCCTGTTGGTGTCAGTTGAATGCAGTTATCTACATATTTAAATAGAGGCAAACCAATTGTTTCCGTTAATTGTTTAATATGACGCGATACAGAAGGCTGGGTAGTGAACAATTCTTCGGCTGCACGGGTGAAACTTTTATGTCGCGCGATCGCCTCAAAAATTCTCAGATGCTCTAGGCTTAAGGAATTTAAAAGACTATCTCTGTGGATTAAATCTAGGTAACTGTTCATATAAATAATTCGACAGACAAGCTACTGTCAAGCAAAAGTAACTTGTACTTGGCTAGTATTGCAGATAATAAATAAGAATTATGAGGATTTTGTGAGGATTGAAGATTAGGAACTAGAGATCAGGAACTTTATCAACTTTTGCTGATTTTGATAGTTTTCCTCACAAGTTCCTCAACTTTCTGGTTTATAAAAGCTTTGAAGGAGATGAGCAGCAGTGAATAAACTCTATCAACTCCTAGCACAGCGAAGTTGTAAAAATAGAAAATAGCCGCTATTGATCCTATGAGTAACTACTTGTTTCATGATGAAAATACCCTAGCAGAAAAAGCAGAGGAACTGGGGAAAAAAGCCGTCAAGCTGGGAATTATACCCTCGTTTATTGTTCATCACTACCCAGATAGCCAAGAATTTTGCCTCCCTGAAGAAAACAACTCAATTATTCTGACAGCGCCAGAGGCTTATATGAAATTTAAAAAATTAGTTGACTCTGCCTTATCTCAGGTATGAATCAGCTTTTCTAATCTTTCACCATCCAACTCCCATTATTAAGCGATCGCACAACTCCAAATTAGGCGATCGCTTTTTATTGAGAATTGGTTATTATTATCCATGACCAATTCTAGGTTTCCAAAAATATTACTTGTTATACCAAGCTTTACGCCACTGTTCCATTTGCTGAATCTCCCCTTTTTGCGCTTTGATAATTGCTTGAGCTAACTTCTGAATTTCTGAGCGCTGGGATTTCTGTAAAGCATCTTGTGCCATGACTACAGCGCCTTCATGATGGGGAATCATGGCATTGATAAACCGTAAATCAAATTCGGCATCTGTTGTACCTAAATCCATGCTCATCATCATGGCTTGCTGTTGCTGAGGGGACATTGCCATCATGTGACCCATTTTGGCATCATAAGCCATTGGCTGATCCCCAGCTTTGGGATACCAAGCTGTTCGCCACTGCTTCATTTGAGCAATTTCTTGGTTTTGGGCTTTGATAATATCAGTTCCTAGTTGCTTGATTTCCGTTCGTTTGGACTTCTGTTGCGCTTCCTTCGCCATGTCTACTGCTCCTTGATGGTGCATAATCATGGCATCGATGAATCGTAATTCATAGTCAGCATCTGCTGGGCCTAAATCCATATCCATGCTGTGATCATGATGCTGTTGCTGGTTATTAGCATCAGTTACAGTGGCTTTAGGGGTTTCATTTTGGGCTTGAGACGTTGTAGAACAAGCGCTCAACACTCCACCGCTTAGGGATGTCATCACTACAAAGCTAAACGCCAAAAAGCGATTTTTTACATACAGGCGTTGCATCTAATATCATCTCCAAGAGATTTTCCTACCCTATTGTGAACTCTCTAGTTGGATGGAGAGTCAAGTCGCTTCTCTACGAGACGCTACGCACTAATCGAGGCTATGCCAAAGGCTTTACGTTCCAGTTCAAAATTGAAAATTCAAAAAATGTCAATCCCACATCCTAATGGGTAATTGCGACAAACCAATTACCCATTACCCATTACAGCTTGTACAGTGGCAAAAACAGGAACTGAAGCTTCTTGTGTCACTACTGACGTTGCTGTTTCTGGTTGTAAATCAAACTCATACCATTCATTACGCCATTGCAGCCTGAATTTCAAGCGTTTCCATGTTGACGGGAGATTAGGACAAGCCATCGGGCCAAATTGAGTCATTCTCACACCCCCGAACCCTAAAACAACAGCTTGCCAAACTCCTCCTGCACTAGCGGCGTGGATTCCTTCGGCGGTATTGAGTCTGACATCTTCCAAATCTACTAATGCAGCTCTTAAAAAATGAGTGTAGGCTTCTGTAGGGTTATTAAGGTCACAAGCTAAGACAGCATGAATTGCTGGGCCTAGTGAAGAACCATAAGTATGGTCGGTGCGTTGGGTGTAATAGTCCCAGTTAACTTTGAGGGTGTTATAGTCGTAAGCTTGACGTAGCAAGTAAAGTAGCATCAACACATCAGGCTGTTTGAGTATTTGCTTTTGGCTAGTGGCTTCAATCCCTAATAAACCTTGTAAAGATTTTGTGCGGGGTTCGTAATCAGCTAAGTTGACATCTTCTAACTGAAAAAAGCCCTCAAACTGTTCGATTAAACCTGTGGTTATATCTTGATTGACGAAGATACGTTCTTGAATTTCTGCCCAACGGTGTAGACGTTCTGTAGTTAAGTTAAGTTGTTTTACCAGTTGTGCGGCTTTTTCGGGATAAACGTGTTTGAACCAATCCCACAGGGCTAAAGCTGATTGTAAGTGCCACTGTACCATGAGGTTGGTAAAGGCGTTATTATTGACGCGATCGTGGTTTTCATCAGGGCCAATCACATCAAGAATGTCGTAGCTGTGGCGTTGTTCGTTCCACTGAACGCGACTTTCCCAAAACACTGCGGTATCGAGAATTATTTCTGTACCATAGTCGCGCATCCATTCATCATCGTCGGTAGTTTGCCAATAGTGCCAAACTGCATAAGCTACGTCAGCTGTGATATGTACTTCAATATCACCGCACCAAATTCTTACTAACTCACCATTAGCACCAGGAACCCACCGGGGGGTGACTTCATCACCAGTTGTAGCACTTTCCCAAGCAAACATTGCGCCTTGATAACCGGCTTCTTGGGCTTTGCGTCTTGCGCCTGGTAAGGTGTGGTAGCGGTAGGTGAGTAAGTTTCGCGCTAAGGCTGGTTGGGTAAATGTGAGGAAGGGGAGGATAAATATTTCGGTGTCCCAAAAGATGTGTCCGCTATAGGCAAAGCCGGAGAGGGTTTTAGGGGCTATACTTACATGGTCGTCGTGGCGTGGTGCTACGGATAGTAATTGAAAAAGATTGTAACGGACACTGAGTTGGGCTTGGCGATCGCCTTCAATAATAATGTCGCTATTTTGCCAAACTTGCTCCCAAGCAGCAATATGGGCAGCTAATAGGGTAGTGTATCTGGGTTCATCAGCTAATCTTTCTAGTGCGGCTGCAATTGGGATGTCTGTTTCTCTGGAAGTAAACACGGTCACAATCTTTTCCACAATGACTGTTTTTCCTGGTTTACATTCAAAAGTAGTCCCCAAAGTTGGAAAATCAGCGTTTTTGACAGAAACAGCCGCAGTCTCGTCACCATCTATGATTAACTTGGCACTCATTCCCAAGCCAAGGCCAGAATGCAGGGTTTGACTTTGTAACCAAAGAATCTGGTCTATGCCACCTTGGTTTAAAGTTTGCCAATGGGGAGTCCCTTGGGTTTTTGGTTCCCCATCCAATCTGGCTGTGACCGTAATCTCACCTGTAAAATCTACAGATGTGATTTGACAACGAATCGCTAATACGTGTTGATCTGCCAAACTAGCAAAACGTTCAAAATGCAAATCTACCGTATGACCTTGGGGAGAACGCCAACGCACATCACGACTAACTAAACCCAAGCGCAAGTCCAACCGACGCTCATAATGGAGAATTTCCCCCGAATTCATGGCAAATTGTTCACCCGCCACCTCCACTACCAATGGCAACCAGTTAGGACAATTTACTAATTCTGTATGGGAAATTTGCGTATCATCATAAATGCCATGAATCATTGAGGCGGCAAAATCTTCTGGATAACTTTCCTCAAAACTTCCCCTGGTTCCTAGATAACCATTACTGAGAGTGAAGACAGTTTCTTTGTGGTGTAGTTGTGTAGGGTTAAACTCTGTCTCAATCACATTCCATTCGTTAGCATCTAGCAGTGGCTCAAGGGAATTTTCTACGGATATATCTACGTCGTCAAGCATGAGTTAGAAAACCTAAAATTTGCAGATGGCTGTTGTCAGGATGAAACATAATCGGTAGGATTCATAGATAATAAAATCCTGGCTTTTATTTGTTGATACGTTGATGTAGTTTCATCAGCGAACCTTGACGCTCTCCATAACAGGAACGTTCCCTATTTCATCTCTCTGTAGTTAGGTTTTATTAATAGCTCATATCGGAGAATTAATCCGGCATAGCTGAATAATTGATACATTTTTTTATTAAAAATGTAAAAGTTTTTAAATTTATAAAATCAATTTTCTTACTCAGCTGACATATTCATCATGAACGACTGACTTATGAAACTCCTAATTGACAAAATCAGTTCAGAAATTGGCACAATCTTGATTGTTTCTGATAGAAAAAGACTGTGCGCTCTAGATTTTGCGGATTATGAGGCAAGAATGTTAAAACTTCTGCAAAAGCGTTATGGTAGCTGTGACTTTCAAGAGGTAGAGAACCCACAGGGATTTAGTAGCCTAATTCAAGCTTATCTCCAAGGCGATCGCTATAGCCTCAAAAATTTACCAATAGAGACTGGCGGAACTCCTTTTCAGCAGCAAGTGTGGCTTGCTCTACAAACTATTCCTTGGGGAACTACTATTTCATACGGTGAGCTAGCGGCAAAAATTAATAAGCCGACTGCTTATCGTGCTGTCGGCTTGGCAAATTCACTTAATCCAATTGCAATAGTTATTCCCTGTCATCGAGTGATCGGCGCAAACAATCTACTTACAGGATACGCAGGAGGACTAGAGCGTAAGCGTTGGTTGCTTGATCATGAAGGGATAGTAATTCATCCTTGACTCATTCTTTGTGAAGGTGGTAAGACTACTTTCTTCGCCAAACCTAAAGTCTGCAACAGTTTAATACTCCACCAAGTGACATCAACTTCCCACCACTGGAATCCAGCTTTTGCTACGTTGGGGTAGGTATGATGGTTGTTGTGCCAACCTTCGCCATAGGTTACGATAGATACCCACCACAAATTACGTGCGTTATCGTCAGCGTTAAAGGTACGATAGCCCCACATATGGGTGGCAGAGTTGACAAACCAAGTGGAATGCCATAACAATACTGCTCTAAGAACTACACCATAAATTACAAAAGACCATCCTCCGATAGCGTAAAGCAGTAATCCAAAAGGAATTTGCAACAGGAGAAAATAACGATCTAACCAACGATAAAATGGTTGTCTTGCTAAGTCAGGCGCATACTTTTGATAGATTTCATAGTCGAAAAATTCGGAGCGGGGATATAAAATCCACAACATATGGCTCCACCAAAATCCACGCTGGGAAGAATATGGATCTAAATTGACATCTTCGGTGTGAGCATGATGCTGGCGGTGTCCCCCAATCCAAAAAATTGGCCCTCCCTGCATTGCTAATGCGCCGATAGTGGCGATCGCATATTCCAACCATTTGGGTACTTGAAAACTTTTATGGCTGAGTAATCTATGATACCCAAGGCAAATGCCGATGCTGCCAAACAACCAGTGGAGAAACAACAGCAAACCCAATGCTGACCAGGAAAAAAACCAAGGAGCCAACAAAGCTAGAGCGTGAACCGTGGTAAAAAATGCCACATTTGTCCAATTGAGGCGCAATGACTTCTTCCCCTCAGGGGCGATTGCCAGATGTTTTACGGTCATAACAATTCCTAATTAATGGATCAGGTAGCGATTTGCTCTTGTACCTGGTGCATCATACCAATTCAAAACACCCCACGGGAAGCAAGCCACAAAATTAAGAAATATCAGATTCAATTAAGATTTCTGAGTTCGTATCTGGTGCTTGATTTTGCAGAATTGGCACGACCCATATAGACCTATGCGTTACAGTAAACTAGAGCAAGTATCACTTACATTTGATATGCTAGCACTTCACTTTCTTTTTGTGCAAGTAGCACTTGCATTTTGTTTATGGTTTCTCCACCGCTTTCAACTCGCCAACGCTTGATACAAGCTGCACTAGAGTTATTTACGGCTCAGGGAGTTAGTGGCACTACCACCCGCCAAATTGCTGAAAAAGCCGCAGTTAATGAAGTGACTTTGTTCCGAAATTTTGGTAACAAACATGGATTGCTTTTGGCTGTGCTAGAAGAATCGGCAGCTTTTACAAATTTGGGTGAATCTTTGGTACAACGGGCAACGCCTCCAGGGAATGTTTATCAGGCATTAAAAGACTATGCAAGTGATAGCTTGCAGGCTTTGGAAAGGGTGCCTGAACTAGTTAGGTCTGTGGTAGGAGAAGCTGACCAATTTCCCGCAGAGAACCGCCGTGCTTTAGGACGGGGATTAACAGAGGCTAACCGTTATGTGGCTCAATATTTAGCCACTGTAATTCAACAGGGAGACTTAAACACTTATCTACCCGCAGAAAAATTGGCAAGTTTACTCAATGGAATGATCTTAGGCTATGCTGTGATTGAATTTACCAGCGAATTTCATCAATTATGGGAAAGTCGGGATGATTTTCTGGAAAATTTGGTGGAATTATTCCTGCACGGCGCAATGTCAGCCACAGCCAATACAAATAAAAAAGTTATTACTAGAGAAGTCGCTGATTTACCTGCTACGTTAGTTCACGAAATTCTCCGACAAGCGAGAAAGACAGGCATACAAGATTATGCGATCGCCTACATTTTATTTGCGGCTGGCTTATCTGTCACAGAAATAGTTAATTTACAACGTAATCATCAAATATATGACTCTCACGGGCATTTTCTGCAAATCACCATCCCCGGATTTGTCCGTCAAGTTCCTGTCAATCAGTGGATTTTAGGTAAACGCTATGGTTCCTACACGGATAATCCCTTAACTAAATGGCTGAAAAGTCGTAAAGATAATTATGCTGCCATGTTTATTAATACAGCAGGTGAGCCAATAACTGAATCTGAGGTTTTGGAATATTGGCAAGCATGGACTCAAGCATTATTAACCCCCCAAGGACAAACACCAGAAATCGACCAAGCACAGCATACCTGGCGTGTAGAAATGTTAATGAGGGGCATGAGTTTGGAAAATTTAAGCATTATTACAGCTTGCGATCGCATTCAATTACAACCATATGCCCACAGAGCTAAGGAGAAAGCTGCACTTGAGCAAGCAACTCGTTTGGATCAAAAACCATGATAGTGATTTTTTTTACTTTATTGTGAGCGATCGCCTGTTGGGGTCTGTCTTGGTGTAGTTGTTGAATAGAAGTCTGGACTGAGAAACTAGACAAAAATCATCCCTGATTGGGGAATTTTTTCATAATTAGCTGATTTAATTTTGTGCATTTTCTTATTCGGAAAATTCACAATATCTTATATGAATATGAAATGTTGACAAACTAGAACATAAATTCACAAAAATTCATAGTCGATTAACGCTGAATATCTCAAAGTAAAAACCATACACTAAAAAAGTGAGCTAAAGGATAGAAGTCTCATGAGAGGAAAAGTCAGCAAAGAATTAAACCAGTCTGGGGTAATTCCTTATAGAGAAAGGAATGGAAAAATTGAAATATTATTGATTACGACACGCGATCGCCAGAGTTGGGTAATTCCCAAAGGTGGAATCGTTAACGGCATGACTCCCCCTGATTCAGCAGCTAAAGAGGCCTGGGAAGAAGCCGGTGTCATCGGGCAAGTAGATGTTAATGAACTGGGTACTTATAAATATCGTAAACGAGGCAAAGTTTACCGAGTTAAAATGTATTTATTACCAGTCGAAATGATAAGTAATAATTATCCAGAAGCCAATAAAAGATATCGACGTTGGCTAGATGCCAATCAAGCTATTAAACTTATTAAAAAAGATTCTCTCAAGCGTATTCTAAAAGGATTTATCCAAACCAAATCTCATGCTTGTTCCTCATCTCTTGAATTCAGTCAACAGTGAGATAGTGCGTTCCTTGGGAAGAAAATGGTCGCTACCCACATATGATTGGTGAATTACTTTCCGATTCAACAGCAAGTCCAACAACAACGGGCTGACTCCGAACAACGGCAAGCAGATGCTGAACGCCAAGCCAGATTAAACGCTGTACCTCAATTACTAGAGATGGGAATGAGTCAGGAACAGGTTGCACAAGTATTGAGCTTGAGGTTAGCAGAGGTAGAGACAGGTAAAAATGAAGTAGGAGAGTAGGAGAGCATATCGAATAAAAACGCTCAGAAGATTAGTAACATCTTTATTAAATTGACTATTGTTGTTATATTCGAGGATTTTGCGAATTACTGTCTGAATATCCAGGGGATCAGGATTATCTTCTAAAGATAAAGTTAAATTTTCCATTTTTAACTTAAATTATTAAGACTAAATGTGGCTAAAATAGGGCGAGATTACAGCCTCAGAGGTATACTACTAACTCCTTAGCATTTAAGTAACCTATAGGTTTGTTACTATTACTTAGGCTTTTCCGGTACTTGCATCAGAGCAAAACTTTTGTAAATCCTGCGACTATCTAGAAATAGATACTAAGTCAAGGACTATACATTAAGGAAAAAGAAAATACTTCTGACTGAATTAAGTTTGTAGCGTTTGTAATATTTTTATGACTTCTCGGATTCGTTTTTTGATGTGTCCCCCTGACCACTATGATGTGGACTATGTGATTAACCCCTGGATGGAAGGGAATATTCACAAGTCATCACGCGATCGCGCTGTGGAACAGTGGCAGGGACTATACCAAATCCTTAAAGAACACGCCATTGTCGATTTGGTAACACCCCAAAAGGGTTGGCCTGATCTAGTTTTTACCGCTAATGCTGGTTTGGTGTTGGGTGATAATGTTGTCCTGAGTCGCTTTTTACACAAAGAGCGTCAGGGAGAAGAACCATACTTCAAAGAATGGTTTGAAAACAACGGTTACACAGTTTATGAATTACCTAAAGACTTACCATTTGAAGGTGCAGGCGACGCTCTACTAGACAGAGAAGGGCGTTGGCTGTGGGCTGGTTATGGTTTCCGTTCGGAATTAGATTCTCACCCATATTTGGCTAAATGGCTGGATATTGAAGTACTATCCCTGCGATTGATAGATGAGCGGTTCTATCATCTAGATACCTGCTTCTGTCCACTAGCTAACGGCTATTTGCTCTACTATCCTGGTGCATTTGATTCCTACTCCAATCGCTTAATTGAGATGAGAGTTGCACCGGAAAAACGCATAGCCATTGCTGAAGCCGATGCTGTGAACTTTGCTTGTAACACGGTGAACGTGGAAAACATCGTCATTATGAACAAAGCCAGCAATGCTTTAAAACAAAGCTTGGAAGATGTTGGTTTCCACGTTCTAGAAACGCCACTCACCGAATTTCTCAAGGCTGGTGGTGCGGCGAAATGTCTCACCTTACGGGTAACAGAACCAGTCAGAGACGAAGTTCACGCCAACGTATATGTTGAAAGCCGAATTATTCGCATCGAAGGGCATTTACTTGATTCTGGCTTGATTAACCGCGCCTTAGACATGATTGTCGATACTGGTGGTAGCTTCCAGGTTCTGAATTTTAACTTGGGAGAACAACGCCAAAGCACATCCGCCGCCGAAGTCAAAGTGTCTGCACCTTCCCACGAGGTGATGGAAGAAATCATTTCCCAGCTCATTGATTTGGGTGCGGTAGACTTGCCCCAAGATGAGCGCGATGCCAAACTTGAACCTGTAACTCAAGATGGTGTAGCCCCTGATGATTTCTATGTAAGTACCATTTATCCTACAGAAGTCAGAATTAATGGGCAGTGGATCAAAGTCGAAAATCAACGGATGGACGGGGCGATCGCCATCTCTCAAACCCCCAATGGTCTACTAGCACGGTGTAAAATATTACGTGACCTCAAAGCAGGTGAACAGGTAATTGTCGATGTGTTAGGTATCCGCACCATCCGCAAAACCGAATCACGGGAACAACGCAACACCCAAGAATTTAGCTTTATGTCCGGTGGCGTTTCCAGCGAACGGCGGGTGGAATTGGTGGTTGAGCAAGTCGCTTGGGAATTGCGAAAAATTCGGGACGCTGGCGGTAAAGTAGTTGTCACAGCCGGGCCTGTGGTCATTCACACTGGTGGCGGTGAACACCTATCCAGATTGATTCGGGAAGGCTACGTACAAGCTCTACTGGGTGGGAATGCGATCGCTGTCCACGACATCGAACAAAATATGATGGGTACATCCTTGGGTGTGGACATGAAGCGGGGTGTAGCCGTCCGTGGTGGACATCGCCATCACCTCAAGGTAATTAACACTATCCGCCGTTATGGCAGTATAGCCAAAGGCGTGGAAGCAGGGATTATTCGTAGCGGTGTGATGTATGAATGCGTCCGCAATCAAGTTCCCTTTGTCCTAGCTGGTTCCATTCGGGATGATGGCCCCTTACCCGATACCCAAATGGATTTAATCAAGGCGCAGGAGGAATACGCCAAACACCTAGAAGGCGCGGAGATGATTTTGATGCTGTCATCAATGCTGCACTCCATTGGTGTGGGGAATATGACCCCAGCAGGCGTGAAAATGGTCTGTGTAGATATTAACCCAGCCGTCGTGACAAAATTGAGCGATCGCGGTTCTATCGAATCAGTGGGCGTAGTTACAGATGTAGGATTATTCCTCAGTCTGCTAACCCAGCAGTTGGATAAGTTGACAAGCCCCTACGTTTCTAAGGTAGGTTAATCAACGGACTACACTAGACGCACCCAAAGGAAATGGTAAGAGTAGCTTTAACTAAAGAGTTGCAAATTAACTGGGTCAGTTTCATTGCTGACTTTATGCTGGTGGGTATGGTATTTGGCCCTCCCATCGCTCCCTTTTTGGCTGCGTCTGGAGTATGGTTGCTTGGGGGTATTGCGGACATTATTTATTTCATGGGTAATCATGTGTGTCCGCAACCAGAAATGGGCTTAGATTTAGCACCCCCATTTATCATGGCTGTTTGTATGCGCTGTTATGGCACAGTCACAGGTTTATTAATTACCAGGTTGCTATATGCTGCGACTGGTGGCAAAGGTATTTACTGGCTCAGTCAATATGGTTGGAATGGTGCGGCTTTAGCAAGTGTATTCATGATGGCTTATCCTGTGGAATTAGCAGCCCAAATTTTTGATTTATGGGATTTTAATAATTACTTAGTTACACCATTTGGATTAATTACAGGTTTGGCATGGGGACTATTTGCCATGCCAATTTTACACGGTTGGCAACGTGATTGAACAAGTAATTTCACCTCATGAAAACCGACTCCATTTTTTATCAATTATTTCAGAAATTCCCCTAGATGTTCTGTTATTTTATTACTATAAAATTTTACTTACACTTAGCATGGTGAAATTTTATGGCAAAGGATAGATTTCATCATATTGTCAGGAATGCTTTAGAGAAGGACGGTTGGAAAGTTACAGCTGATCCTTACGAAATTAATGTGGATGATGTAGATTTTGAAATCGATTTGGCAGCAGAGCAACTATTAGCAGCAGAGCAAGCAGGCAGAAAAATAGCGGTGGAGATTAAAAGTTTTATTAGTCCATCGAATGTTTCAGAATTTCATACTGCCTTGGGACAGTTTTTAAATTATCGAGATGCTTTAGATAAAATTGAACCAGAACGCCAACTCTATTTAGCGGTACGTGTTCCGATTTATAAAAGTTTTTTTCAACGAAAATTTATTGCCTCAGCAGTTGTCAAATATCAATTGCGATTGATCATTTACGATGTAGAAGAAGAGGTGATTCGTCAATGGCTATAGAACAATATCGGCAATATATTGAATATCTCCTTTCCGAGCGACAAAAGCGAGCTACAAGACAACGAAATGCCCAAGAGTATGAGGTACAAACAATTTTCGACGAACAACAAGACCACTATCAATTACTTTATGTCGGCTGGCGGGACAATAAACGCGATTTTGGCTGTATTTTACATCTGGATATTAAGGACGGAAAAATTTGGATTCAGCATGATGGTACCGAGGAAGGAATTGCTAATCGATTGGTGGAAATGGGAGTGCCAAAACAAGATATTGTTTTGGCATTTCATGAACCTTATGTACGCCAATTCACCGAATTTGGGACTTAATTTACTATAGTTTTTGAGAAACAGCTTTTTAATTAGGAGATTTGGCATCATCTGGCAAAATAGCCCCAGCCAAGTCTGCACCATCTAGGTTGACATCAGATAAGTTAGTCCCAGTCAAATCAGCACCACGCAAGTTGGCGTATTTTAAATACGCGCCCTTGAGATTAGCATTACGTAAGCTAGCTCCTTGCAAGTCAAAACTTCCACAAATATGACTAAAACCACGCAGGTCTGCATTACTGAGATTGGCTCCATTGAGACGGGGACAACCACGAGCGCCTCTGAGATTCGCACCTGTCAAATCAGCCCGTTCTAGGTTTGTACCACCCAAGTCAACACCAACCAGATAACACTTTGGGCATTTTTTGGTTTTTACTAAAGTTTCCAGATTTTTACTTGCGTCATCAGGTGAACCATTAGTTGTGTTTGCAGAGACTGGAGGTGCAGAAGTTGTTTGGGGGAAGTTAGAAACAGATGTAGTTGGAGGAACAGACGCAAGTGCTTTAACCTCTGGTACACCCGATTCTTGAAATTTGATAATTCTGGTTTTGCTTTGTTCGTTTTCTAGGTTAATCGTCAAGTTTTGAGTTGGGTAATTTTTTTTACTCAAGTTGACAATAACGTCACCCTTACTAGGAATTAAAACTTTTGCATAACCATTATTATCAGTCCATTGAACTTCAGGCGCTCCTTGAGATATAAATTGAATTTTTACTGCGTCTAAAGCTTCCCCTGTTTCTTTTTGTGTAATGAGTTCTACCCCTACTCTGGGAACTACACAAGCTTCTGATTTTAGTCCTACAGAACACCGAAACTCTGGCACTGTGACTACAGTAGCAATAGTGCCAGCAACAGCGATTGGAGTCCCTATAATAAAGCCCCATTTAGTAAAGTTAAACTTTTTTCTATCTGGACTACCGGCATTTTGGGTCATGTTGTGTTTCGCTTTTAATTACGTTTTTAAAGTCTAAAAGTCATCTATTAACTTTATTTTCAAGACTTGGATACTATTTTTTTAATAGTTGAATACCAAGTCAGCCACATTTATGTAATCGTGTGATGGACTTTTTATTTTGCGAAGATTGTATAATAAATCACGTTTGCCGTAAATACCATTAACTGATTAAATGATTTATGAATTTAAATTTATTCAGATAAAAATAGTCAATATTTTATTATTGAAAATTAACCACAGTTTTTTGTAATCATAATAATACATTAATCAAGCACTGGAGGTTAACAGCGATCGCTCTCAGTGCTTAATTAATGTATAAAAAATTACTTGTTTTTACTAAACCACTCAGTTACACCCTCAGCCAAAACCTTAGCTAACTTCTTCTGCTCTTGGGGATTTGTCACCCACTCAAATTCATCGGGATTACTCATAAAACCTAACTCTAATAAGACTGAAGGGGCGGCGGCTGGGCGCGTCAGGGCGAGGTTATTCCAAAACACACCGTAGGATGGTCTACGGAGTTTATTTACGAGATAATTGTGCATAAACACAGCTAGGTCATGGGCTTGAGTATTGTACCAAAAAGTACCAACTCCCTTAGTGTTTTCCGCATCGCCAGAATCGGGGAGAGCGTTGTAATGGACGGAAAGGGCGATCGCTGGTTCTTCTCGATTGATAATTGCTTGACGCTCTGGCAAAGACACATCCCGATCATCATCCCTAGTCATCACTACATTTGCCCCTAATTTGAGCAATTCATCACGCAATAACTTAGATACTGCCAGATTTACGTCCTTTTCTAAATATCCAGTCGGCCCAGTTGCGCCAGATTCTTTACCACCATGACCAGGATCGAGTAGAATCTTGATACCAGATAAGGGCTTTTGCCTATTCTGCCTGATAACAGGCGCATGGCGTAAAGCTAACACCAGGGTTGTACCGTCGTATCTCAGCTTATATCCCCACTGTTGAGCTTTTTTCAGGTTGAAGGTGTATTTTACCTCTCCTGATGTTGTTTGCTGCCAATCTAGACGAGAAATTAGAGGGTCATCATCAAGGCGAATAATATCTGTTTGGGCAGTGGTGTTGTAGAGTGTCAGGGTGAAAGTTTTTTCTCCTTGTTGCACACTCACAGGTACAGGGGTTTGAAGAGGGAAAAGCATTTCTGTTGTACCTGGAAGTCTTCGATATCCGACACTACGTATAACAGTCCGTGGCGGAACGCTTCCTGGAAGAATGCGGGTTTCCTGACTATTAATCCAAGCACCATAGTCTAGGCGAAACCATTCACCTTCTTTACCTGTGACAGTGGCTCGCGTTCCCTTAGGCAGTGGTGTAAGTCGAGAAAAATCGGTACTAGGGCCAGTCCGGGCAACTCCTGCGTCTGCTACCACCTCAGCTACAGGTAACTGCGTGGGTGAGAGAATTGTAATTTTGCCAGCACTTGGTTGAGTTATCGTCTTACCATTAAGTGTCAGTTGGTATTGAGGTTGTTCCAAATCTGTTGCAACTGATACTGTTGTGCAACCCTCATACTTTCCTGGGATAGACTGGGTAGTGGGTTGATTTTGTCCAGTGAGCGCAGCCAAATTACTTGGTAGTATTGCTTGTTGTGGTTGAGGTAAAAGTGCCACAGTTTGATTACCCAGTTTCACAGAGACACTGGCGTTAGGAGGTGCAATAGCGCTAAAACAAATTAGTTCTCCGGGTAGTCTGGCAATGTCGGCAGTTGGTGTGAGAGAACCTTTAGCAAAAGCTAAACCCTGTGGTAGCTCTGGTTGATTACTCAGCCTTGTCACCTTAATCTGAAGCTCTTGATTTTGGTGGCGTACTGTAAAGATATTCTCTCCTAACTGTAAGGGAAAACTTGGGGCAAAATGGCCAGACCGACTGCGATTAATTGGCTTACCATTAACGAGAACTTGGCCGTTTGGTGGTGCTGTACCAATAAAAAAGATTTTTTCTGCACTAGTCTGGTGGTTTGTCGGCGGATAAACAACTTTGAGAGGTGAGGAAGACAAAGCAACGGAGGAGGTGACAACGCAGCTTAATATTACTGGGATGAGAACTTTTTTCACAGCAGTATCACAGAAGTATTCACTATGTGACTGTGGCACAATGACGAGATGGATTTTGGAAGGTATCGTTAGCAGTTGATAAAAATTCAAACTACTATGACTAAGTTTATCTTTGTTACTGGAGGTGTTGTTTCCAGTATTGGCAAAGGCATTGTAGCAGCAAGTCTAGGCCGTTTACTCAAATCACGAGATTATTCGGTGTCGATTTTAAAACTCGACCCCTATATTAATATTGATCCGGGTACAATGAGTCCCTTTCAACACGGTGAAGTTTTCGTTACCCAAGATGGCGCAGAAACAGATTTAGATTTGGGACATTACGAACGCTTCACCGATACTTCGATGTCACGCCTCAATAGTGTTACCACTGGTTCGATTTACCAAGCGGTAATCATGCGTGAGCGTCGCGGTGACTACAATGGTGGCACAGTACAGGTAATTCCTCATATTACCAATGAAATTAAAGAACGGATTTTGTCAGTTGCTAAAGAAACAAATCCCTCTGTAGTCATTACCGAAATTGGTGGGACGGTGGGTGATATTGAATCGCTACCGTTTTTAGAAGCTATTCGCCAGCTACGCAAACAGGTGGGACGGCAAAATGTGTTGTATATGCACGTTACCCTCATGCCTTATATTGCTTCGGCGGGGGAGATGAAGACTAAACCTACACAGCATTCTGTTAAGGAACTGAGATCCATTGGTATTCAACCAGATATTCTAGTATGTCGGAGCGATCGCCCCATACCTAGAGGATTAAAACAGAAATTGTCAGAATTCTGTGATGTTCCCGTTGAATGCGTCATCACTTCTCAAGATGCCAGAAGTATTTACGAAGTCCCGCTCATTCTGGAAGGGGAAGGACTGGCAGAACAAACACTCAAGTTGTTACAAATGGAACAACGCCAACCAAACCTGGAGAAATGGCAGGCGATGGTACAAGGATTATATAGTCCTAAACACACGGTAGAAATTGCCATTGTTGGTAAATATGTCAGCTTGGGCGATGCGTATTTATCGGTGGTAGAGGCGTTACGCCATGCCGCAATTGCTACTCAAGGAGATTTACAATTGCGGTGGATAAATTCTGAAGATTTGGAAACCCAATCACCAGAAACCTACCTTGCAGGTGTAGATGGCATCGTTGTACCAGGGGGTTTTGGTACGCGTGGGGTAGATGGCAAAATTGCCGCCATTAAATACGCACGCGATCGCCAGATTCCTTTCTTAGGTTTATGCTTAGGAATGCAATGTTCTGTCATTGAATGGGCGAGAAATGTTGGCGGGTTAGTTGGTGCTAATAGTGCAGAATTTGATTCATCCACCAAATATCCTGTAATTAACCTGTTACCAGAACAGCAAGATGTGGTGGATTTAGGTGGAACCATGCGCTTAGGCGTGTATCCTTGCCATATTCTTCCCAATACTTTAGCGTCTAAGCTTTACCAAGCAGAAATCATTCAAGAACGCCATCGTCATCGCTATGAGTTCAACAATGATTATCGTCAACTGTTATTAGATTCTGGCTATGTAATTAGTGGCACATCTCCTGATGGCCGCCTAGTGGAAATTGTGGAATATCCACAACATCCATTCTTTATCTCTTGCCAGTTCCACCCAGAATTTCAATCGCGGCCTAACACGCCCCATCCTTTGTTTACAGGCTTTGTCCAAGCTGCGATCGCTCAAAGTCATCCTACCGCTAATTTCCAGACACCAGTGAAAGTGTCCTAAAAATTCAATGGTCTGGGGTATAGGGGTGTCAGGGTGTAGGGGAAAGACATTTACCTGAACTATAGTGTAATTTATTACATATAAGCCAATTGTGAAATTATTACACTAAAAGCTGATCAATCCTGTTCCCTATCCCCTACCAGAAAATAAAATTTTGGGATTTTCCAGAGAAATCCGAGTAAATTAACTTAGAACGTCAACAGATTGCATAACATACAGGGTAAGCATCATTCATGAATTTCGGACTTGAGGAGCTGTTGTGGCGTACTGGGTGAAACTTATATATGAGAAGAAAGAATATGTAATCAATTTTGACCGTGTAAACGCTTTTTGTTATGAAAAGAACGGCAGGGTAACATTTTGGTTACCTGACTGTGCCATTCCGATTATAATCAACCCCCAAACCGACTTAGAAGACTATCACAAAATCCTAGAATATCTAGAACAAGTGACTACCGTGGCAGTAGAAAATGCCTATTGGGTAAAAATCATTTATGAAAGAAATGAATATGTAATTAATCTCAATTGCATTAGTTCCTTTTGTCAAGAAACCAACGGCAGAATAACTTTTTGGCTACCAGATGGTACTATTCCCATCATCATCAACCCCGTAAGTAATCCAGATTCTTATAAAAAGGTTTTGCAATACGTCCAAAAAACCACAGGGCATTCTTTTTCTTAGTCAATAGTCAATAGTCAATAGTCAATAGTCAATAGTCAATAGTCAATGGTCAATGGTCTTGAATTACCAATTACCAAACTTTTCCCAAGCTAATCTTGCTGCACCTACCATCCCGGCTGAGTTACCTAACTCTGCTGGCAAGATTTGTAACCCTGCGCGAGATGTGGACATAACCCGCTTTTCGATTTCGGCTTTGAGAGTTGGTAAGAAAAACTCATGGCTAGCACTGACACCACCGCCAAGCACGATCGCCTGTGGTGTGAGAACATAAATTAAACTCGTTAAACCTATACCTAAATTTTGTCCGTATTCTTGCCAAAATTGTAAGGCTTCTATATCTCCAGCTTGAGCTAGCATACCTAATTCCGCAGGTTCTTTACCAGTCAGGCGACGAATAGCTTTAATGGAAGTGTACTGCTCTAAAGAACCTGGGTTGCCGCTTTTACACATGGGGCCATCTGGTTGGAGTGTAATTAATCCCAGTTCCCCAGCCGCGCCACGATGTCCGACAAATAATTTGCCACCTAAAAAAATTGCGCCACCAACACCAGTCCCCAAAGTTAGCATTATAAAATTTTGGTAGTGGCGACCGGCTCCTAACCACGCCTCAGCAATTCCTGCACAGTTGGCATCATTTTCAATTACCGTCGGCTTGTTAGTTTTCGCTTCTAACCAATCAGCCAAAGGCACATTTTCCCATTGGGGTAAGTTAATAGCAATTTGGGCAATGCGTCCTTGTGCATCAGCCGGGCCAGGAGTACCCACACCAATAGCTATAGTTTCATTATCTGGGTCAATTTGCGCGATCGCATCCACCATTACCAGAAAAACCGCTTCTGGGGTTGCTGGTTGGGGAGTCGCCACAGTCAAAGATTGTGAACAAGTCCCATCTTCCCTAAATCGCCCCAGTTTAATTGCTGTTCCCCCCAAATCAATCCCAATTACTTGAGAATTCCCCACGTTCAATTCCTCACACCAAACCACCACAGCAGAAATCATCAGCTTTGACTAAGCTGACGATAATTACCCATTTGGGGTATTTCACAAAAGCATATTAGCTTTTTGGGATTTCTGGGCCAAAAAATTCTAAGTTCTCAGTTTTTTTGCTTGTAACTCTTGAACTTGTAACCACACTGGCACTAAAACTCGATTTATCTTGCCAAGCCATGACGGGCGCACCTCTCAAAATTCCCGCCAACGCCACAGAAAGCATAAATCCACCAGCAGCAGCAGCTATCAACGAAATGTTATCTTTCACTTTAATCTCTCAGTAATTAATAAGAAATTGTTGTCAGAGACGCGATTAATCGCGTCTGTACAATTGTCCATAATCTAATGACTATTGACCAATGACTATTTCCGATTTTCTCCTCGTAATCGAGGATTGACAAATTCATTTAACCCCTCTCCAAGTAGTGATAACCCTACTACCATGAATGTCATTGCTAAACCGGGAAATAGTGTAGTCCACCAAATCCCAGTGGGGAGTGCTTCTAGAGCTTGTTTTAAATCATGCCCCCATTCTGGTACTTCTTCCGGTAATCCTAGCCCTAAAAAACCCAAACCGCCTAGTACCAAAATTGCATCGGCGGCGTTGAGGGTGAAAAGTACGGGTACGCTTTGAATGACATTGAAAAACAGATAACGAGAAAGCACAATCCAAGTAGAAGCACCCATTGCTTGCGCTGCTTCGATGAATACTTCCGTTTTGACGCTGACGGTGTGGTTACGTACAACGCGGTAGTATTGAGGAATGTATGCGATACTAATAGCGATCGCTGCATTTAAGATTCCTCTGCCTACTACAAACGCCAGAGTTACCGATAGTAGCAGTCCCGGTAAGGTGTAGATACTGTCCATGAGAAACAGTAACGCCTTGTCTAACCTACCGCCAAGGTAGCCACTCACCATCCCCAACGGCACGCCAACTATCATACTCAGCGCCGTGGCTAAAATCACCACTTGCAACGCTGCTTGTGCGCCAAATAAAGTGCGAGAAAAAACATCATGTCCTAAAAGAGTTGTGCCGAACCAATGTTTGGCTGATGGTGCTTCTTGAGGAGTGTTAGCCAGAAACTCTCTAGGGTTTTGTATCCATCCCCAACTTTGGAATACAGGCGCGAAGAATGCCAAGAAGATGAAAAATAGGGTGATGGCTAACCCAATCAGCATTAATTTTTGGGAAAGGTTGGGCTTTTTGACAAAAAGTCCCCATTTTGGCAGTATACGTTTAGTGATGGTCATGAGCGATACCTACGGTAAGCTACGCTAACGCCTGCATAGCACAAGATACGCTGACCATTTTACATATCAATGTGAAGATTGGGGATTAGTGTATATTTATTATTGTACTCGACGCTCTCATGAGGGCTGTCAATGAATAAAGTGTTGGATGAATCCCTTTCTCTAAAAGTTGCTGAAAGCATCAAAAGCAAGGCAAATAAGCCCTTTGATAATGCTTATAAAGCTGCATTAGCAACCCAGGGAGCCACTTACGTCCAAGGATTCCTGATTGCTGGTAAGCCATACAAACCTAAAGAACATGGTTGGATTGAGTTAGGGGATAGTGTTATTGACCCTACATTACCTCATCTGCATAAGAAGCCTGAAGAACTCTGGTATTTTGCTGCACAAAGTTTGAGTGTGAAAAAACTCAAAGCGGTGATAGAAGAATCAAAAGAAGATTATCCCGAAGATGACCCATTACCCATCTATGGTGAAGCACCCTACGAATATTATGGTGATATCATGCTCGGTGGTCAGGAATACCTAGACGCTTATCAAGCCGCAGAGGCAAAATGTCAGGAATTACAAGCAATCCAAGCTCAAAATAATTAAATTAAGGTTGGGGATTGGGGAATAAATTAATTTTCAATAACCAAATCTTAATTAGATTTACCATCACTACCAAAATACTCTCGATAGCTACAAATTTTGTCGCCACGCACATCAAAAGAAACTGCTACGCGATTCTTATAAGGTTTTCCTAAAAATAGTCCCTCATCTCGAAACTCAAAGACTACTGTTGTTTCATTACTAGTCACACGGTCTAGGGATGATATTTGTATTCCAGTATGAAAAGACTCAGAAACATACGTAAAAAATTCTTTGGCTCTTTCCTTACCTACATTCAAGCCATGAAATTCCCCCATTGGAAACCAAAAGGTAAAATCTTCGGTTAGCATATCGAGAAATTTTTGCCATTCTCCCGTTGCTAAACCTTGAGTAAAATATTCAAATCCTTGATGAGCGACTTTTAGAGTGTTATCTGAGTAGTGTGTCATCATTACTAAGCTATTTTGTTTCTAAGTAGCACAATCTATCTTGAAGACAGTCAACAGCTAAATTTAAGGGATGCGATCGCCTATGGTAGAGTGTAGGCTACTGTGCAATTTAAAATTTACGTTAGTCTGCGTTTAACTTCTTCCGGTAAATCTGCTAGTGCTACTTCTACTTGCTCACCAGACTTTAAGTCTTTGAGGGATGACTTTTGTGCTGCGGCTTCATCAGCACCGATGATGACACAAAATTGAATGCCTTGTTTATCTGCTGCTTGAAATTGCTTACCTAACTGGCGTTTTTCAAAGTTTGTAATTACATTCAGTCCTGCTTGACGCAACTGTTGCGAAACTTTTAAATAAGTTGGCATGAGGTCATCCTGCATATTTACTACCACTACCTGTGCTGGAGTAGGCGGTAAGGTGTTAAGAATCCCTGCTTTCAGTAAGCGGCTAATTAAGCGAGTTAAGCCGATGGAAATACCCACACCTGGCATTTTCTCACCTATAAATGTGCCGACCAACTCTTCATATCTGCCACCAGAACAAATGCTCCCTAAAGCTTCGTGTCCTATCAGCGTTGTTTCGTAAACTGTGCCTGTATAGTAATTTAGCCCACGAGCGATCGCTAAATCAATACAAAAGCGTTTGTCAGGAACTCCCAAGTTACGCACGCCTGTAATTACTGTTTCTAATTCGCTGACACCTAGATTAAATTGCTCTGATTCTGGCAGGGTTTGTGAGAGATGTTTGAGTTTATCTAATACATCATCGACGCTACCATCAATTTTGATAAAATCTATAATTTTCTGTGTTTGTTCTGGGTTAATACCTTCTTTCTCTAACTCTAATTTAACTTTAGCTTCACCGATTTTTTCGAGATTATCGATAATGCCAATACAAGATTTAATTTGCGTTTCTGATATGTCTAAAGATTGGAAAAATCCTGTTAAAACTTTTCGATTATTGATACGAATTAAAAAGTCACCAATATTAACTGCTTCAAATATTTCGGTGATAATTGCCGGCATTTGAGCATCATAGAGCAAGCTGAGTTTTTCTCGTCCAACTACATCGATATCACATTGGCGAAATTGACGAAATCGTCCATCCTTGGCTCTTTCTCCGCGAAAAACCACGTCCATTTGATAACGAGCAAAGGGAAAAGTTAACTCATTTAAGTGACGGGCAATATAAGCTGCTAAAGGCACAGTTTGGTCAAATTTTAAAGCTCTGGCTTCTGAACCTGTTTCCCCAGATTTATCTTTTTCTGCTTGGCGGTTTGGTGGCAGAATTGGGTCGATACCATAAATAATATTATCCCCTTGATTACCTTTAGCTTGTAGTACCTCTAAACGTTCAACTGCGGGAGTTTCAATAGGTGTAAATCCATAGCTTTCATAAACTCTACGGATGGTATCTAGTAAATATAATTCTAGGCGCTTTTCGCTAGGTAGAAATTCAGGAAAGCCGCTAGGAGTTGAGAAGTTAATTTTGTCGTTTTTTGCCATGCGTCTATTTTTGTTAAATCAATTGACAACTGACTATTGTCCAATCATTTTAAAGAATCGAGTAAAGTAGTCGGGGAATGTTTTGGCTGTACAACCTGGGTCTTGAATCACAATACCGGGGGTTTTTAAGCCTGTAACTGCAAAAGCCATTGCCATTCTATGATCGTGGTAGGTTTCGATGGCGGCTGGGTTGATGGGGGTTGGTTCAATTTTCATGCCATCAGCAAATTCTTCAACTTTCACGCCTAAGCGACGTAATTCGGTGACAACGGCGCGGATACGTTCGGTTTCTTTATAGCGGATATGTTCTACATTACGGATGATAACAGGTGAGTTGGCATAAGGGGCGATCGCTCCTAATGTTTGCACCAAATCCGACATATCATTCATATCAACGTCGATACCCTGTAATTGTTCTGGGCCTATCACTTCGGTGTAATCTTCACCCTCAAGCACCTGACAACCCATCTGTTCTAAAACATTCAGCCACAAAATATCACCTTGGCAAGATTGTTTAGTTAAATGGTTTACCCGCACTCTTCCACCAGTGACGGCGGCGGCTGCGAAAAAGTAAGACGCATTTGAGGCATCCGGTTCTATAGTATAGTGTCGAGCTTGGTAACGCTGACTTGCTTTGATATGAAATTGATTGTCGTCAGTTTGGGTGACATCTACACCAAAATCAGCCATCAGGCGACAAGTCATTTTTACATAAGATTGGGAAACCAATGTACCCTCAACCTCAATGGTTGTATCTTGTTGGGCGTAGGGTGCAATCATCAACAAAGCGGAGAGTTGCTGACTGGTTTGGTTAGCTTTGAGGCGAAAATGTCCACCTGCAAATTGCTGACCATAAATAGTGTAGGGCATAAAACCAGAGTTGCCCTCAAAGTTAATCTTTATGCCACTGTTTTGTAGCACCGTTACCAAGTCACCCATTGGACGTTCTCGCATCCGGGGAACTCCATCTAAGCGATATTCGCCATTACCAAGTGCTACTAATGCCGTGATAAATCTTGCTGCTGTACCAGCTAAACCCACAAACAAATCAGCTTGTTTTGCAGGAATTTCCCCCCCCTTACCTGAAACTTGGATTTGCGCCAGATGAGGATTGAGTGTGATGGGAATACCCAACTGCTCTACACATTTAGCAAAATATTCACTATCTTCACTAAATAAGGCATTTTCTAAAGTAGAGTCGCCTTGTGCTAAAGCAGCAACAAGCAACGCCCGATTAGTGATACTTTTGGAACCCGGAATCTCTACTGTGGCATCCACAGGACGATTTAGAGCGGGAATGGCGATGGTATCCACTTTCAACCTCTATCTGGGTAGTCAGCTACAACTTATATATGTTCCCATATGATGAAGGTTGCTGGAACAGTCATATTTTTTGATGTTTTTTTGATACACCTATCAGGCGCTCAACTTGTATTGATATATCAGGAAAGGCTAAGGGTGAAATAGTTCCTGTTGTGAGGGTTAGTTCAGTTGTGTATTGCTGGTTTTTGAGGTCACGAAAGACTTTTAACTGGTAATTTTTTAAGTCAACAACCCAATATTCATTAATACCAGCCTCAGCGTAGATTTCTTTTTTATCACCTAAGTCTTTATTTAGGGTGGCATTAGCAAATTCAATTACCCAGAAAATATCTTCTGGGTAAGGGTGATGTTTTAAGTAAATCTCACCTAACGGCTTGACAATAGCAACATCGGGCGCAGGTTCAGAATCGTTAGGTAAGGTAATTGGTTTAGCATCACGGATTTTTACTCGCTCACCAAGTAATGTGCGGAGATAATCTGCGGCTTCTGTGTTGTAGTAGGCGTGAGGTTCTCGTTCTGGGGGCATAACAATCAGGTCGCCGCGCAATAATTCCAGAGGCTGGTCGTCAAAAATGCCTGCTTCTATTGCTCGGTGATAGCGTTCTATTGTCCATTTGTAGGCAGTTACGGTCATAACACTTGATTTAGCTTTGGTTGTACCGTAAACACAAGAAGTTTAGTTTGATTTTAACCTTTGGGGCAACTGTACTGCATTCAATAAAGTTCGGTTAAGTATATGTAGGGTGGGCAATGCCCACCACAACCATCATACGGTGGGCATTGCCTACCCTACATATATTTCAGAAATCAAATACTATTCCTATATTCAATCTCCCCTATCAAACCACCAAGGATCACTAGTAGAGTTAGTTTTAATCAAAAATGCTTGTTTTCTTAAGAACCGCTTTAACCCGGCTGCACCTACACGCGAGCCACCAAGGCCAGAAAAGTTAAAAGAGTTTTTTTCTCCTTCGTGCATCATAGCAGTTAGAGCAGCATCATTAATACTGATAGCACCTGCATTTAATTGTCGAGCAACTTTTAAAGCTTCATCTTCTGAACCAGCAAACACCGCCGCACTTAATCCATAAATTGTGTCGTTGGCTAAATATACGGCTTCTTCCACGTCGGGAAAAGGCATAACCGGCATAATTGGGCCGAAAGTTTCTTCAGTCATCACCTTCATGGAGTGATTGACATTTGTCATGACTGTAGGACGACACCACCAACCACCGCCTAATTCTTCGACTTTACCACCGCAGTGAATTACTGCCCCTTTCTCAACCGCATCTAAAATATGATCGTTAATAATTCCGGCTTGTCTTTCGGCAATGATGGGGCCGATCGCTCCATCTTCAACTAAAGGGTAAGCTAGTTGTAGACGATGGGCTTTAGCTATGAGTTGATGATAAAACTCCTCAAATCTAGATTCAGCTACATAAATTCTTTCAATAGATAAACAAGATTGTCCTGTATTTACCACCGCGCCCCACAAAATAGCTGAGGTAGCTAACTCTAAATTGGCTGACTCTAAAACGATCGCCGGATCTTTGCCCCCCAGTTCCAAGTAAGCTGGAATAAAACGTCTAGCTGCGGTTTCTGCTACTTCTCTTCCTGTAGCTACACTGCCCGTAAAACATACAAAATCAACATAGTTAATTAAATTCGCTCCAGTTTCCCCGCCTCCTTCTACAAAAATTAAAATATCTCGCAACTCAGGAACTGTATTTAATGCCATCAACAGTGGTGCAACAAACCGGGGGGCTATTTCACTAGGTTTAACAACTACCGCACAACCCGCCAGCAATGCCGGAATTGTATCAATCATTGACAGCGTCAAAGGAAAATTCCACGGACTAATTACACCGACAAGGGGGTAAGGAACCAACGATTGTTGTAACGCAATAAACGGAATGCTAGTATTTTTCGCAGATGCTTGTAGTAGTTCTGGCGCTAAACCACACCAACGATCAATACTGGCGAGGAAAGAATCGATTTCTAATACAGTTATAGATAATCTGCCCGTATCATTTACCAAAGCTTCCGTTAGCTGTTCACGCCGAGAAAGTATGGCTTGCTTCCATTGCTGTAAAGCTGTGATTCTTCCTTCCACACCCAATTCTTGCCAACGAGATTGCGCCCGTCGCGCCCGGTTACATTGCTGTGCTAGCAACCTTGGTGGTGGCGGTATAATCACATAATCAAATTTTCCCGTCCGTGGATTACGAACTTCGATTGTTTTTGTCATTTGTTAGTTGTCAGTTGTAAAGCAGTGCGTTGGGGAGACAGCGCTGTGGACGGCTTTGCCGACTTGAAGCGACTGTCGTCGGGTTGCCCGATTTGTAGCAACTGCTGTTAGCGTAGCGGTAGCGACGTTAGCAGCGTCACCCGTAAAGGTCAGTTGTCACCCCAAAGCGATCGCACTAATTTATCTGTCATGTATTCGCCAAATAGCTTCACAGCAATTTTATTATCCGGGTCACGTTCAGCGATCGCTCGGCGGACAATTAAATCACGTTGCGCCAATGCAGCACGTTCTGACTCTGGTACAGGTTCCGCTTCATCTATCCAACCCAACCAACGATCCATCATCTCATGAGCTGTTGAACGGAGGGTAGCAATTGTTTCATCTGTAATTTGACTAGTGTAACAAAGGCTTGTCTGTGATTGTACCTGACGAATATAAAGAGTTTTACTGTGATATTGCTGAAAGCGGTCATCCTTGAGAAATGTTAAATATCTTTCGTTTGCAGGTTCATAATAACGGTCTAAATAATCTAAATCAGTCAACAAATCACTGCGACTGACATAATCCATGTAAAAGAATAAGTTTGGCACAGTAGCAAAAGCAAAAGCCAAATGAGGAACGCGAATCTGTGAACCTAACCAAACTGTTAAGTGCATATTGCAAAAACCTGAAATTGGTTCCCGCATCCAGGAATGCACTAGCCAATCAATTTCTGCACCAGAAAAAGTATTCAGCGAACCGTGTGCGGCTCCTACTTGAGCAGAATAATTTTGTAAATCTTTGGTAGACTCGTTTAGCCGTAGCTCAAAACGTGCGTCTAGTTTTTGGCGGAGTTCTTTGGTAATACTCCATAATTGCTCAAATCTGGCTGTATTTTCGACAGAGAGTTGCTGTTCAAGCATTGTTTGCAATCTTCCTTTTCATCAAGATGTATGCAAACAAAGTTAATTGAGAGACAAAACGTCTACATCACGCTTGTGTTTGAGTTCCCCTCTCATCCTTTATACCGTTAGTAAGAATAATTTCTTAGCAGTATCATCATCCCTGTAAGCAATACCCACCCTAATTTTATTGCCAGGGTTTTATCTTACACTTGATGTCCCAATATATTTCGCTACAGCTATATGAGACGCAGATTTCGATATGATTATACATCGCTAAAAAAATAGACTAAACCTCTGCGTACCTCCGCGCTTTCCTCCATACTCCTCTGCGCTTAAAAAATCATTTTCGTGACCAACGCAATTAGTTTTGTGACCAACACAATTAATTTCGTGACCAACACAATTAGTTTCGTGACCAACGCAATTGATTTCGTGACCAACACAATTAATTTCGTGACCAACACAATTAATTTCGTGACCAACACAATTAATTTCGTGACCAACACGAATTTTTTAAGTATTAATACGAAAAGAAATCAATAAACTTGTTAAATAAATCACAAATATTTGTAAATTTTACTGAGCCTAAACTTAGTTTTTGTAAGTCAAGCTAGACTAGTAACCAGCAAATAGGAGCGCATTTCATGTCTCGTAAAAAAGGTACATCCCCAATTCTGGAAAAAGCCGAATTAAGATCCTCTGGTCTTAAAGCAGTTGATCCTAACATGGATTTTGGGGAAGATCGCAACTTACAAAACATGACTCAAATCATAGAGCAATTGCGTGGTAAAATAGATGCTTATAATACTGCAATAGCCGTAATTAATTCATCCAAAACCGAGATTAAAGAGTTAGAAAAAACTTTAGGTGACCTCTGTGAAAAAATGTTGATTGGAGTCGCCTTTAGATATGGCAATAACAGTCGAGAATATGAAATGGCTGGTGGTGTCCGTAAAAGCGATCGCATTCGCCGCAGCACTCTCAGCCGCATAAAAGCTAGTTCAGAAACAATATCACGCAACACTTCTCAGAGTGCATAGTTTAAAATTTTCCCCGACGCAAGGAAAAGTTTGCAGGGGGGTTATTCCAAATTTATAGTTACATTAAGTAAAGGGAACACCACAATTAGGTATCCCCTTTATTTATATGATTACACTTGTTAATATCTCAAGCACTCAGCTTAAGCAACAGGTGTCAACAATTTAATGTTAGAGAAAGCAAACTCTTGAATAGCAATTTTACCTGCTGTTTCCGTACGAATCTCACGACGATTAAGAATGAAATAATTTCCCACCTTTTCGTACTCATCTACAAAGTTGCTGACTCCGCCTCTTTGTTCCCCAGTTTTGGGTTCATGATACACAGAATCATAAGTGTGAGATAAATAACCTTCTCCAGTGTCGTGAACACCAAAGGTATTAATAGTCACAACTACACCATGAATATGACGGTGAACGAGAGTAACAACATTATTTTGGACTTTATAGCGATCGCCTTCAGCTTTACCGCCCATCAAAATTTCCACAGCACCATTCTCGTCAGTCGCACCATAACGGAAAGTGTTTGCACCGTGGGTTTCTTCAAAGGTACGGCGGACACGGTGAATCGCAATTTCCCAAGCCTGACCGTGAATAGCTTTCTTAGCCGATTCGTCATCTACACCCAAAACTTCCGCCTTGAGTTCGGCATTAACGATAACTTGACCAGTAATAACTTTATCGTCATCCTTAAAAGTAATATCTGCTGAATACCCAGGAAAATCTTTATCCCAGGTGTAACGGTTGTCATAAGCAGCCCGGAAAAGTTCCTGAGCAGAGAGTTGTGTAACTGTCATGTGCTTCTCCTAGCGCGATTAGTTATAGTCGCTTTTTAGTTTTGCTGGTATTAGCATAGAAGTAATTGTTGAGTCCCGCATAGACCCCAAACGGGTACACTTATGCCTACTTCTCTACATGATGTATTTCATGCGATCGCCAACATCCGTAATGAGCAAGAATTACAACCAACGCTCATGGATAAAATTGGCGAATATTTTGGTGTGCAACATTGGGGTATCTATTTAATAGATAGTGAATCAAAACCTGATACCGAAACACAGAGCATCCCCGCCGTCTGCCTAGAAAGTAACCCCGTAGGTCGTTATGTAGTCGAACGCCACGCCCCCGCCCATGAACAACTGATCCTCACCCCAGAAGACTGGAAAGACTTCTGCCCACGCCACGACCACGGACACGTCATGACCGGGCCGATAATTTGCGATGGTCGTCTCATCGGCACACTCAACTTCGCCCGCGACAAAGGAAAACCAGCTTTTACCGCCAACGACTTAGCCGACCTCAGCGCCCTTTGCATCCATTTATCAGCCAAACTCGCCACCCTACGAACAAACCCCAACATATTTAAATCCTCCACAACCAATCCTTTAACACCCCGCGAACTACAAATTGCTGAATTAGTAGCACAAGGACTAACCAACGCAGAAATCGCCGAAAAGCTATGGATTACTCAAAACTCCGTTAAACAAGCCCTTAAAAGAATGTTCCGCAAACTTGGAGTGTCAGCCCGTGCCGAAATGGTAGCCAGACTGCAAGATCAGCTAATTCATAGATAAAATAAAAAAATTAGAAATTTTAAGTGCTACAAACCTTGCCTATTAAGCTTTGTAGCCTTTCCATGCCTTAACAACGTTGGCAATTTAGAAAAAAAATTGAATTCCCCCCTTGACGAACCTAAAAATACTCGCTATTCTAGTTTAAGTGTTGAGGCGAGAGAGCCGAAACAACCGAACCGAGAAAAAAGAATACTTTGAAAGCTTAGAAACAACCAATCCTCGTCAAATGAATTGGTTTTGGGATTTCCCAAAAACTTAAGAAATTATAGCAAGGAATCTGAAAAAGAAATTTTTCAGATAACAAACTCGAAACACAACAAAACGGAGAGTTTGATCCTGGCTCAGGATGAACGCTGGCGGTATGCTTAACAC
>NZ_CAWUDJ010000043.1:0-57488 GCF_963920875.1 Anabaena sp. CCY 9910
GTGCCTCTCAAACCTTTATCTGGCTAAGTTTAGAGGCGTTTGTCGCCCCTTGAACCCTAACCCTAGACTCGGCTCTTTGCAAAACAACGGTGGACTCACACTTACACACGCTCTACTTGCTGGGAGTCCAGGCATCAACGCTGGTAATAACAACTTGATTGTTGCTGATACACAAGACTTAGATGGCGATGGAGATACAACAGAACCCACCCCCTTCGACCAAAGAGGCTTGGCACGAGTAAGCGGTGGTACAGTAGACATTGGGGCATTTGAGGTACAATCTGCTACCCTACCAACTCTCACCATCAACAATGTCACCGTTACTGAAGGCAACACAGGGACAACCAACGCCACTTTTACCGTCACTCTCTCCGCCGCCAGTACTTCTGCTGTTACAGTTAACTATGCTACAGCTAACGGCGCAGCGACAGCAGGTAATGATTACACCTCAACCACAGGTATCTTAACTTTCAACCCAGAGGAAACCAACAAAACTATCACTGTTGCGGTGAGAGGCGATACTATAGCCGAACCGAATCAGACATTTTTTGTCAACCTCAGCAATCCCCTTGGCGCTACTATTGCTGATAACCAAGGATTGGGAACTATCACCGATGATGATGCTAATCCTACAATTGCTATTGCTGATGTGAGCCGGAATGAAGGCAATAGCGGTACAAGTAACACCACATTCACTGTCACTCTATCGGCTGTTAGTGAAAAGACAATTACAGTTAATTATGGGACAGCTAATGGTACAGCGACAGCCGGAAGTGACTACACATCTACAACAGGTACATTAACTTTCAATCCAGGGGATACGAGTAAAACCTTCACTGTTGCTGTAACTGGTGATACAACAGTTGAAGCCAACGAAACCTTCTTCGTTAATCTCAGCAACGCTACTAACGCCACAATCACTGATAATCAGGCGTTAGCAACTATACTCAATGATGACACAGCCACTCTTCCCACTCTTTCAATCAACGATATCACCATTGTTGAAGGGCAAACCAGCCAAGCAGTCTTAACTGTTACCCTCAGCAGTGCTTCTAGTCAACCAGTCAGCGTTAACTATACTACAGTAGCTGGTACTGCTACCGCCAATACAGACTATACCAGCCGCAGTGGTACTTTAACTTTTGCTGCCAATACTACCACTGCGACAATTACAATTCCGATTCTGAATGATAGTCTCAATGAAGCCAACGAAACCTTCAGAGTTAATCTTTCTAGCCCTACCAATGCAACTATACAAAAAGCTTCTGGAACTGTCACGATCACTGACACTTTGCAAGCTAGTGTCACCACAACCTTAGCGGAGGGGATTGAGAATTTAACTGTACTTGGCAGTAGCAATATTAACGCTACTGGTAACAGTGGTAATAATACATTGACGGGGAATAGTGGGAATAATATTCTTACTGGTGGTAATGGGGATGATACCTACAATTTCAATGCTTCCACACCATTAGGTAGCGATCGCATTCAAGAGATTACCACGGGCGGCAATGATACGATCAATTTTAGTGGTACAAGTAATGCTGTCCGCGTAAATTTAGGTACTACCGCCACTCAGACCATCAACAGTAACTTAAAGTTGACTTTATCTGCTAATAATGTGGTTGAAAATGTCATTGGTGGTAATGGCAGCGATCGCCTCATTGGCAATAGCCTCAATAATACTCTGACTGGTGGCAATGGCAGTGATATCTTAACAGGTAGAGGCGGCGCAGATACTTTGATTGGCGGGTCTGGCAATGATATCTTGACAGGTGGAACTGAGAGCGATCGCTTTTTATATAGTAGTGGGCGAGCTTTTACTAGTAACGATTTTGGTATAGATATCCTGACTGACTTTACTTCTGGAAGCGATAAGCTGGTTTTGAGTAAAAGGACATTTACGGCTTTAAGTAGCGTTGTCGGTGATGGATTGAGTCAAGTATCTGATTTTACTACTGTCGAGGATGATGATTTAGCCGCAACCAGTACAGCATTCCTCGTTTACAGCATCAGTAGTGGTAGTCTGTACTATAACCAAAATGGCAGTGCTGATGGGTTTGGTACTGGTGCGGAGTTGGTTAATTTGATCAATTTACCTAGTTTAACTGCGGCTGATTTGGCGATCGTTGCTTGATCAGTAATTAGATTTATACCAATTCTCTATGAAATTGCACCAATAAACGATGTAGAGACGTTGCGTGCAACGTCTCCACAGTCTTGATTTTTGAGAAATCAGGGTTTTAAGCCTCAATTACTACCCGTAGATTGCCGCGTTTTCTAGCGACTCGACAGGCTGTTGTACCACCGGAACGCTCAAATTCTAGATCCAAGACTGTAGTACCGACTTGTAAATTGTGCAATGACAACTTACTAATTGACTCTGGTAAAGCAGGATCGATAATGCGTAAGCAGTTGTTGGGTGCGTCGGGTACGAGATTGACAATCATGTGAATTAATTGAAAAATGCTCCCAGTAGCCCAGGCTTGGGGTGTACAAGCAACAGGATATTGTACAGGAGAGCGATCGCCATTACGCTCATAACCGCAAAATAATTCTGGGGGACGCAGGTAAGGTTGTTGACTCGTCATATCCAACAAACCTTGGAAGATTTCTAAGGCTTGATCAATTAAACCAAGCGATCGCAATCCCATAGCAATCAAAGAATTATCATGAGGCCATACCGAACCAATGTGATAGCCCATTGGATTGTAAGCTGGGGACAAACTACTTAAAGTGCGAATCCCCCAACCATTAAACATATCTGGGGCGCGTAAACGTTCTGCTACACTGTAGGCTCTCTCTGGTGTGAAAATTCCCAAAAGTAGGCAGTGACCAGGATTAGATGTAATACTGTCTATCTGCTTACCTGCACCATCTAAAGCCAAGGCGCAGAAATCTTGGTCTTCGATCCAAAAATCTTGGTTAAAACGCTCCTTTAAGCTTCTGGCTTCTTCTTGCCAGCGTTCAAATAAGTCTAGGCGCTTCTTCATCCTAGCGATTTCCGCCAGTCGGGTTTTAGCAGCGTAAACGTAAGCTTGTACCTCACTCAAGGCTATGGAACCGTTAGCTAAATCGCCTTTACGGTCTACAATACAATCACCAGAATCTTTCCATCCTTGGTTATCTAAACCGCGTTTAGATTTGCGGTGGTAGGTGAGATAACCGGTTGGCTGCATATTGCGGTCAATCCATTCCATTGCAGCTAGGGCATGAGGCCATAGTTGCTCTAATGTTTCTCGGTCATGTGTCCAAGAATAGTACTCAGAATACAACATCAACCATAGGGGCGTGGCATCAACTGTACCGTAGTATGGCGTATGGGGAATTTCCTGACATCGGGCCATTTCTCCCAAACGTAACTCGTGCAGAATTTTCCCCGGTTCTTCTTCCCGCCATTCATCTTCATGTTTACCTTGATAAGCAGCCAGCAACATCAAGGTTTCTTTGGCAATTTCGGGGTTAAGCATCAAGGTTTGGGAAGCTGTAATCAAGGAATCTCGCCCAAACAATGCCGAAAACCAAGGTACACCGGCGGAAACAGTTTTGTATTTGTCAAAGGATTGACGTAACAAATACATATCCTGTTCAGCGCGTTCAATTACCAAATTGAAGATACTTTTATCGGCACGAATATTAGTAATTTTCTGTACCCAGTTTTGTTCTTCCATCATCTCGGATGCTTTGGCTTGTACTAAAGTTACAGCCGCACTCACCCTAGAACTAGAGTTGTTATTGGTGAACAAATTCAGCCGATAGCCCAGCTTTTGGGTAGAGTGAGAGGGCAACTCTAAGCGCCAAATTGCTGTGTAACCTTTAAAATCGTCTGGTTGGCGATGCTGGAATTGGATACGAGATTCCATCACCGAACCATCTAGGCCTTGATAGGCTAAGGTTAAAGACTGTTCTTTGTGGGCAAAATGCTGGGTTTGTACAACACCGTCACCATCAGCTACTCCATCCTCAGAGATTGGTTCTACTAGGCGTAAAAGCTTACCCCGTTTGTCTCTGTCATAACCCCGGACTTCAAATAAATCGACAAAATCAGCATCAAAACTGATACTGAGTTCAAAAGCAACAGTCGTTGTGCTGTAGTTAGCTACTTCGATTTCTTCAAATAAAGCGCCATTCAGTACCAACTCCCGGCGAATGCTGACGCTATCAGCCTTCATGCGTTCGTCGATTCTGGGATTAGTACACAAAACCGACAAAGCAAAACCTTTTTCCGCAGTACTACTGAGAAGTACAGGCGATCGCCCATCAATTTGTAACTCTAATCGGTTGAGAAATCGTGTGTCACAGCAAAATAAACCCATACTGGGGTTGCCATCATTCAGAGAACAACCAGAAATATTCCCAATTGTGTCTGTAACTAAAAATAAATCATCATCCTTAACCGTCAGCGTTGGTTGTGGTCTTTCGCTGACCACACAAGGCCATTCAGGAATCGGTAATTGATCGGCGGGGATAAAAGTTTTGCCATCCAAGAAGATTTTATCCGGGTTAGTCAGAGTATCCGGTGTCATTAGCAAAAATTCCGTGTACAGGTCTAAATTTTGGCGATCGTATCAGCGTTAGTCGGGAGAATATGCTTGAGTGAGAATTAAGCCAATAGACTCCTAGCCTTGTGAAAATATCAGGGGTGGTAAGTGTGGGAGTTGTCAACAAGAGGAAAAGGGGCAGCTTTGCTGGGAGAAAGGGGGGAAACCGAGACGGAGCTTGTACTCCGCCCCGGTCAAGCGCCCTAGAAGGGCAGGGCTTGTACCCCGAAGTTCTGAGCGCCGGAAGCCGGCGCTCAGACTTCTCTTCATGTTCCGCTCCGCTCCACGCAGAGGGGAAAGGTTTGCTCCCCCTGCTCCCTGCTCCCTTCACCCCTGCCTCTTCCGGTAAGTTCTATCTAGAAAACTCTGGCGAGGCATTGGAGCCAAATTATCTTGATCTTTACATCATGCTGGTGGATAATCAGACCTCAAACCACATTACAAATCTTTATAAATTTATATTGTTTGCATCTTAAGTCAAGCCTGAAAAATCAGAGTTTTTACTTGACTTATCCCTAAATCAAACAAAAAAAGCTAGCAGAGTAGCGAATATTCAACTACGATACAACATTATTTTATGTAAGGCTGAGGATGCCTAGTAATTTTTGGAGTTGGGGTTTTGAGCCAAGAAACTTGCCAACAGTGTAATAGGAGAGCTGTTCGAGAATGTATATTGGGCTTAGTAGCCTAATTTAGGGAAAATTACGATGTAAATAACTGCATAAACAAAACTGGAATGATGACTAAACTAGCTATGATCTGTCTATACCCTAGATCAGCCAAGGTTTGGACACAAAATTCATTGCTGTCAATAGTCTATTAGTGATTCTATGTTCTTTAATGTGTACACAAAGTTTTCAGCACTCTTATCAGGAATCAGCAAAGTGTTGCAAATGCCTTGATAGAAGTATGATTTAACATTAATTTACAAATCGCAACACTTTCGTTTACTTGAGAGTCCGTTGTAATTTGTACAATGCAGCTGTGACGTGGATCTAGTTCAGATTGGGCTTCTTTAAAGATATTCATGAGCATTTCAACTTCCGTGCTGAGTGATCTGCTACAGTCCCTACCTTACCTGCGGCCTCAGCTATATTTCAAAGCTTCATTGACGGCCCTTTCCCACGCGATGGAAGATCAGGTGTTGGCTGCGACTTTAGACCAGCCTTTAGTGATTGCTAGCTTTCAAAGAGAGAGATTCTATCGCCAAGAAGCTCATCGCTATCAGCGATTGGCACAACGTAGTAATCAAATATACGTTCTATCTGCACCGGAAACTGATTTTGCCAATAGCTCGGAATACTACGAAAAGGTAGCATTTGAGCCTGATGATGCTTTGAGTCAAGAGTGGCATTTGGTCGTAGTAGCTGACAATTATGCTACTTGCTTGGTCTGTAGGGAAAGCCTGGGTTCGATCGCCAAAAATCAGCAAATACCTGAGTTTAGTCCTGGCCTAGATATGGATGCAGGGCGACGCTTTGAAGGTATTTGGACATCTGAAAGGGGAGTAAGTATTAAAGCTGCCCAACTGCTATTAGATAGGATTTTGGTTTATCGACCAGACTTAGCAAAAAAAGTGACAAAAGCTTGCCAGCGATTTGGCATTGGCGAAAAGAAAATTTACTCCAACGCTACTAGTGTTCTGACTGAATATGCTTGTGATATTGATACTGATCCCTTTGTGCAGCGCTTAGTGACTTACCTGCAAGCTAGTCAGTACAAGTTACATAAAGCTTACCGTTCAATTGCGGCTCAAGCACGAAAAGAACGTTTAGTCAACTCGATTAGTACAGCAATTCGGCGATCGCTTGATCCCCACCAAGTATTACAAATCGCCGCCCAAGAATTAGGACAACATTTAGGAGCTAGTCGTTGTCTAATTTATCGCGCCCAAGCCAGTGATGCCCAAGCTGTGATCGAACATGAATTTTTAACTCCTGGTACGGTCTCCATTAGTGGTCAAACCTGGGAATTAAAAAACAATTCCCTGTTTAAAGAGGTGGTAGATCATGGCGAAGGTGTTTGTGTCACCGATACCTTAAATGACTTCCGGATCACAAATTCCCCCACATTGTCCTTAATTGCCAAAAAATTGGCGATTCGTTCTTGGTTAATCGAACCAGTCGTATTTCAAGGGAGATTATTAGGTATTGTAGAACTGCATTATTGCGCCCTTCCGCCCCACCAATGGCAGCCAGGAGAATTGGATTTAGTAGAAGCGATCGCCACCCAAATTGGAGCCGCCTTAATTCAAGCAGAAGCTTACGCCAACCTAGAAGAACTCAACCAACAACTAGAAGCCCTAGACCGTACCCGCAGCAACTTGATAGCTATTACTGGGCATGAACTCCGCACACCTTTATCCACAATTCAGGTGTGCTTAGAAAGTTTGGCTACCGAACCAGATATGCCCGTGGAATTGCAACAGGTAATGCTGAATACTGCGTTGTCGGACTCAGAACGGATGCGAAAACTAGTGCAGGATTTCTTGACTCTCTCTAACTTAGAAAGCGGTCGAGTGGAATGGCATCCAGAATCCTTAACCCTGCAAGAGTGTATCGATTTAGCCCTTAGTCGTCTCCGCATCCGTCCTGGAGTAGAGAAACCACCAGCGATTAAAACCCAAATAGACGGAAACTTACCCTTGGTAAGAGCAGACGGTGATTGGCTAGTAGAAGTGTTGGCAAAACTTGTAGACAACGCTTGTAAATTCACACCCGCACAAGGGGAGATCAAGATTAGTGCCACTCACAATGGTAGTCAAATGGTAGAAGTCACAGTAGCCGATACAGGACGCGGTATCGAGCCAAATCGCTTAGAAATAGTTTTTGACCGTTTCTACCAAGAAGAAGGGGCATTACGCCGCACAGCAGGCGGTACAGGGCTAGGTTTAGCAATTTGCCGCCAAATCGTCAACGGTTGGGGTGGCGCAATTTGGGCAGCCTCCACAGGTAAAGACCAAGGTAGCCAATTTCATTTCACTATCCCCATCGCCCAAAATAGTCAAGAAGAAAATTGGTCAAAAGTTAAAAGTCGGTAGTCATTAGCTTTTGGACTATTGACTATTGACTATTGACCATTGACCAATGACTAAAAACTGTTACAGACTATAACGCGATCGCAATATGATGGTGATGGCGGTGTTACGATGCCCTAAAAACGTTGAGAGAATACCTTATGGCAGAAACACTTTCTGGTAAAACCCCCCTATTTGCTGGCAGCACCGGCGGCTTGCTCACAAAAGCAGTAGAAGAAGAAAAGTATGCTATCACCTGGACTAGCCCCAAGGCGCAAGTTTTTGAACTGCCCACAGGTGGTGCAGCTACTATGCACGAAGGTGAAAACCTCCTGTATATCGCTCGGAAGGAATATGGTATCGCGCTAGGCGGTCAACTCCGGAAATTCAAGATCACCAATTACAAAATTTACCGGATTTTACCAAGCGGCGAAACCACTTTCATCCACCCAGCTGATGGTGTATTCCCAGAAAAAGTCAACCCAGGTCGTGAGAAAGTCCGTTTCAACGCCCGCAGCATTGGGGAAAATCCCAATCCTTCACAAGTGAAGTTCTCTGGTAAAGCTACCTACGACGCTTAAAAACTAGGGACTGGGGACTGGAGACTAGGGAAAGCAGGGTGCAGGGTGCAGAGTACAGGGGAGAGAAACTTCTCTAATACCTGATATCCAATCCCCAATCCCCAATCCCTGGTACCCAATCCCCAATCCCCAATCCCCTACTTGCCGATGATTTTCCCCAATTTCTCCGACTTTTCTCAGCTAGCTTTGCAAGGTAATTTTGTGCCGGTGTATCAGGAATGGGTGGCAGACCTAGATACACCTGTTTCCGCTTGGTACAAAGTTTGCGCTGGAGAGCCTTATAGCTTTTTGCTGGAATCGGTAGAAGGTGGGGAAAAGATTGGGCGTTATAGTTTACTGGGGTGTGATCCTTTATGGATTTTGGAAGCTAGGGGTGAGACAACCACTCAGACAAACCGTGATGCTTCTCAGGTCGTATTTACAGGTGATCCATTTACAGCTTTAGCCGATTGTCTAGCACCATATAAACCAGTCAAGTTACCCCAACTACCACCAGGAATTGGCGGTTTGTTTGGTTTTTGGGGTTATGAATTAATTCGTTGGATTGAACCGCGTGTACCAGTGCATCCCCAAGATGAGCGCAACATTCCTGATGGATTGTGGATGCAGGTAGACCATTTGTTAATATTTGACCAGGTAAAGCGAAAAATATGGGCGATCGCCTATGCTGATTTACGTGATCCAAATGTAGATTTAAAAGCAGCGTATCAGCAAGCGTGCGATCGCGTCACCCAAATGGTGAGCAAACTATCTTTGCCCGTATCGCCACAAAAAACCATATTAGAATGGACACCCCCAGGCAGCCAAAACGTGGGGGAAACACAAGAATATACCAGCAACTTCACTCGACCAGAATTTTGCGCCAGCGTCCAAAAGGCCAAAGAGTACATCAAAGCGGGTGATATCTTTCAAGTAGTCATTTCTCAACGCCTTTCCACCCAATACACCGGCGATCCCTTCTCTCTCTACCGTTCCCTGCGTCAGATCAATCCCTCGCCCTACATGGCGTACTTTAACTTCCAAGACTGGCAAATCATCGGTTCCAGCCCCGAAGTGATGGTGAAAGCGGAACTGGATGGAGATGGTGAAGCCGTAGCCACAGTTCGCCCCATTGCCGGGACTCGTCCACGGGGTAAGACAACCAAAGAAGATGCAGAATTAGCCGCCGATTTACTCCAAGACCCCAAAGAAATCGCGGAACACGTCATGCTGGTGGATTTAGGACGCAATGATTTAGGGCGTGTTTGTGCCAGTGGGACTGTAAAAGTTGATGAATTAATGGTGGTGGAACGCTACTCTCATGTAATGCACATTGTGAGTAATGTTGTAGGGAAATTAGCCGCAAATAAAAACGCCTGGGATTTATTAAAAGCCTGTTTTCCCGCCGGCACAGTTAGCGGCGCACCAAAAATTAGGGCGATGGAAATTATTAATGAGTTAGAACCCAGTCGGCGGGGTGTGTATTCTGGGGTGTATGGCTATTACGATTTTGAAGGACAATTAAATAGTGCGATCGCTATTCGGACAATGGTAGTCAAAGATCACACTGTAACGGTACAAGCTGGTGCAGGTTTGGTGGCTGATTCTGACCCAGAAAAAGAATATGAGGAAACTTTAAATAAAGCTAGGGGACTTCTTTTGGCAATTCGCTGCTTACGCTAGATACAGCCCTAGTATTTGAGTTCTTAAATATACGTAGTGTGACCGGCTCATGGTTTTGGTGGGCAATGCCCACCCTACTCAATTTTTTCCAGCCCCTAAATTTATTTATGGGGTTCTCCCCAGCCCCTTGTCCTCTTCCTTGCTACCTCCCAACAGTCAACAGCTATAGCTGTCGCCAGTAGTGTTAGGACATCAATAGATGATACAACCAAGACACAAAAAGACTTTTCACCCAGTCCCCAATCCCCAATCCCCAGCTATACATCTAAAAATTTTCAGATTGCAGCGATCGCACCAAAACTGTGGCAGCATTCTGAAGTATCTTGATTCTCATACCATTTCACTAAAATTCTGATACAAATCCGAACCTAGAAACCTTCGCAAAATATAGGTTTCTTAATTTTGAATTTTGAATTTTGAATTTTGAATTGGTATCAGGCATGAGTCAAAAATTCAGAAGCTGCAATATTAATGTGTCAACTACTGGGAATGAATTGCAATGTGCCAACAGATATCTGTTTTTCCTTTGAAGGATTTTCCGCGCGGGGAGGAAAGACAGATCATCACAGTGATGGTTGGGGAATTGCTTTTTTTGAAGGAAAGGGATGTCGAATATTTTTAGATGCTAAACCCTCCATAGATTCTCCGATAGCAGATTTTGTGCGATGCTATCCCATTCACTCTACCCATGTCATCGCCCATATTCGCAAGGCAACCCAAGGTGAAGTCGCCTTAGAAAACTGCCATCCTTTCCGCCGAGAACTCTGGGGAAGATATTGGGTGTTTGCTCACAACGGTAATTTACCTGACTTTCAACCACCAATACAAAGTTTTTATCAAGCTGTCGGTCATACTGACAGTGAGAAAGCCTTCTGCTTGATATTAGAAACACTGCGGCAAAGTTTTCCCGAAGGTAAACCCTCCCTAGAAAGACTGTATCCTGTACTGCAACAGGTTACAAAAACATTAGCGGCAATCGGTGTTTTCAACTATCTACTATCTGACGGAGAACATTTCTTTACCCATTGCTCAACAAACCTAAGTTACATAGTACGTCAAGCACCTTTTGCGGCTGCACACCTGATTGATCAGGATATGACTGTAGATTTTAATGAATTGACAACACCAAGCGATCGCGTTGCTGTTATTGCCACTACGCCGCTTACAGATAACGAAGTTTGGACACCAATTCAACCAGGAGAACTGTTGGTCTTTCAGGATGGTTTGCCACTAAGGCATATATTCAATTAAGCATCTCATCTATTACAGATTGATTTTGAGAAACCGTTAAATCAGAGTTAAAAATCTTACGAAGATACTGTAATCATCACTTAAGTAACTACTGAGTGCATGATAGTTTAATAGTGCATTTTTGTCCAAAAAATTCAGATATTTTTTCTTTTAAAGCTCGGTGTTAGCACCCATGATTGCTAATTATGAAGAAAGCTATCTTGTATTCAAGTAGGTAATCATAAAAAAACCATGAAAGCCATACAAGAATATCTGGAAACAAAACAAAAACTGTTAGCCGAACACAGTTTATTTCGGGACTTAAAATTGGGTGATTCTAAGTTAGAAGATTTTGCCAGAATGGCTTCTAGTGTCGGCTTTTGGGTAATGTCATTTCAAGATTTATTGAGAATCAATCTATCATTCATTACTGATGAGGAATACTATCAATTTATTAGAAAACACCTCATGGAAGATATCGGTCATGATAAATGGTTTTTATATGACCTAAAGGCGTTAAATACGGAACAGCCAAATTTGCAGGTTCTCTATAATCAATTCCATACTCCTGTGCGTGATGCAACGTTTTTACTCATGTCAGAAGTATTTCGTGCTAACAATGACTATGAAAGAATAACTTTAATACTTGCACTAGAATCGGCAGGTCATGTTTTTTTTGAATGTGTTGCAGACTTTATTAAAGAAAATAACTGTGACACATCTCTTAAATACTTTTCCAGTCATCATCTTGGCGTTGAAAAAGAACATGAGATTTTCGAGACAGGAATGCAGGATTTAATTGGAAATATACAGTTAAATCATGAGCAAAAAATACATCATCTCAAGATGATTGATCGTATATATGAAGCTTTTGATCTGATGTTTGATGGCCTAGCCATTGCGTTATCTCCCTCCGCAGCATTGATGGTCGCTGTTTCGTAGAGCGTAACAACAGTAAATTAAAAAACTAGGAGGCCTTATGGAAAAGCTTAGTGCTATCAAAAAACCTGACATTAACGTTGCTGATGCTTGGGAACAATATTGGAACAAAACTTTAGTTAATTCGACTCCGGTTTTGTGGGATGCCAATGTAGAAAGAGCTGTAGTCGTTGATTTACCACGGTTTGAATTATTATTTAATCCCGAACTACCACTCATTGACTTTGCTTGTGGTAATGGTACACAAACTAAGTTTCTCTCGCAATTTTTCCCCAGAGTGATCGGATTGGATGTTTCTAAGTCTGCTCTGGAAATAGCAGCCAAGGAAAACACTGCTGCAAATATTTCATATCGCCTTCTTGATGGTTTAGTACCCGAACAAGCTGCACAAATACATTCGGAAATCGGTGATGCCAATATTTATATGAGAACAGGTTTTCACCACATTCCCATAGAAAAAAGGGAGTTACTTGGTCAATCTTTACGCACACTTCTTGGTAAACAAGGAGCAATGTATTTAATTGAATTAGGTACTGGCTGTATTGACTTCTTTAACTCACTCTTGGAAAAGTATGGACAATTACCATACGAACTATTGTTAGTCATGGAACACGGCATTAGACCAGGGATTTTCACAGCAGAAGATATTGAATTATATTTTCCTGATTTTGAAATTCTCAGTCAGGGTGAAGGCTTATTCCAAAGTATTCATAAACTACCTGATGGCAACTACGCAACACCACCAGCATTTTGGGCAGTAATTAAACACCGCTAAGGAACTTCCAGATAAAAATATCCAAAATGTAGGGTGCGTCAGTATGTATCGTACTGACGCACCCTACTAAATCGTCAATTCCGGATAATTTATTTTTTGGTGTTCTCTAATAAATCTAGAAAAATCCGATTTGATTCTTGTTAGATTAGCCTGCGCTTGCACATATAGATGTTAACAGCCCTTATTTATTAGTAGTTATGCAATTTGGACGCGCATTAGCTTATACCAATTTAAAACAAGAATGCGACAGATATACAGACCCAAGCGCTTGTTCTGTCTTGATTATTAATTTTGTAATCCTGCGGATAACCAGAAGGGTATTTTGTAGCTTTAGCTTTTCGTAGGGTATTTTTAATTGGTACTACCATGAGTGAACAAAAAATCGATGCTCAAGGGGTGAATGTAATCCAAGACCAGAGTCTTGTGTCGAGCGTTATTACTGACTTTGGTAATCTGATTAAAGGTAATACTCTTGGCATTATCCAACCTCACAATATTGAGGAAATCAGTTCAGCAATAGAATTTGCCAAACAACAGAATTCACGACTCAAAGCTCGTGGTAAAGGTTATACGCAAAGCGGACAGTCCGTGGCTCAAGATGCTTTCACCCTTGACCTGACGCGACTAAACCATGTATCTAAAGTAGATACCGTGACGCAGGCGATCGCTACTGAGGCTGGGGCAACATGGCAAGATATAGTTACCACAACTATGAAATTCGGAATGCTTCCCTGTGTTCTCCCCCTCAACTTGGAACAAACAGTAGGAGGGCTACTTTCCACAGGTGGTATTGGTAGCACTTCCAAAACTTATGGCCCCGTCGTTGCCAATGTGATTGATTTGCATATCATCACCGGGAATGGTGAACATATCCAATGTAGCCGCACACAAGCACCAGAACTATACCATGCAGTTTTAGGTGGTTTAGGAGGATGCGGTATTATTGCCAGCGCCACATTAGCACTACGGAAAACTAAAAAATACATTCGTACTTTTCATCTACTTTATGATTCTCTGAAAGCCTGGATGGATGACCATGTATTGTTAAGTAGAAATCACCAAATAGAGCATTTAGAAGGATTCTGCTGGACTTCGGCTAAAGGTATTCGTCAAACTACTAATGGTAAAAGTTTCTTTGCCCATTGGCTTTATGGACTGCAAGTTGGCATTGAGTATGATGAGGTAGCACCATCTGTAAGTGATGTATTACAAAACTTAAATTACTGGCAGCTTTTCCATACAGAAGATGAAGAAACTGTGAGTCATGTTTTTCGCTACCAACCCCGCTTTGAAGTTATGCGGGCAAGTGGTGGGTGGAATCAAGCTCACCCTTGGATAGAATGTTTCATTAGTGCTGAAGCCTTGACCGAAATCTTGCCAGAAATTCTGGATATGTTACCGCTAAGCTTGGGCGATGGACACAGAGCCATTATGGTTGCATCTGATAACCTACCTAGTTTATTTATGATGCCACCAGCCAAGAATATCCTTTGTTTTGCAATTCTCCCTATGGCTGTTCCAGTTGGAGATACCAAAACTTTTGACGTGTTAGCAAAAGTTAATCAACTACTTCTCAGTGCAGGAGGAAAACGCTATCTCTCCGGTTGGCTTGGTAAATCAGATTTTGATTGGCAACAGCATTATGGTACCAGTTATGAGACTTGGGAGACTATGAAACAACGGTATGATCCAAGTCATATTCTCGGCTAGTAGAGTTTTTAATCTGCTGTAATTTTGTTAGTAACTGAAATTAATGGGAATCCTAGACATATAGCAATCCTAAATTAGGCGATGTACAACTTATTTTTTAAATCTGTTTTCATAGCTTCCTTTCCTGGGTTGGCACAAGACCTATAAGGGAATAAGTTGGGGATTAGGTTTGAGATCAGGTTGTATATTGCCTTAAATCATTATTGAGAATTAGAGATTATTCCCCTTTAACTCTTCCTTAGTCAGAATTAAGAAGGACAGCGTTAGCCAAGGATTAATTTCTCAAAACTCATTGAGGATAGCCATAACAATAATTTGAGTCTAGGAAGAAGAACGTGGTAATTTCCCATAATATTCAAGTATCTGGCTACAGAATTTTAGAACTTGCCCATTCTGGAGCCAACACTAACATCTACCGCGCTACAAAAGTGGATGGTAACACTCCCACGATTCTTAAAGTCTTAATAGACAATTACTTTTCTCTAGAAGCAATTGTCAGATTTAAACACGAATATTCTATCTCTGCTAACCTTGACCATCCAAATATTGTCAAGGTTATCAGTTTGGAAACTCATCACAAACGATTAGTAATAGTATTTGAAGATTTTGGTGGTATTAGCCTCAAACATTATCTTTATAACCATCAGCCTTCTTTGCAGCTGACTCTTCAAGTTGCCATCGCCATCACCCGTGCTTTAGTCTACATTCACGACAATAAAATAATTCATAAAGATATTAAACCCGGCAATATCATCATTAAAAATTTAGGAACCGGGTTACAACAAACGCCAGAAGTCTTGCCTAACTTAATTATTAAACTCACTGATTTTAGCATTGCTTCCCGTTTAAAAAAGGAAACGCCACAACTTATCAACCCCAGCCAGCTAGAAGGAACACTAGCTTATATGTCGCCAGAACAAACGGGACGGATGAACCGTAACCTAGATTACCGTAGCGACTTCTATTCATTGGGAATTACACTTTACGAAATGCTGACGGGACAATTACCGTTTAACAGCAGTGAACCCTTGGAATTAGTGCACGCTCATATTGCCAAGGAACCGACACCCATACAGCAGCTAGCTGCAAACGTACCCAATGCTGTTGTCGGTATCGTCCACAAGTTAATGGCTAAAAATGCAGAAGATAGATACTACTCTGCTCAAGGATTATTGGTTGATTTAGAACAATGTTTAGAACAACTTAATCATACAGGAGCGATCGCTGATTTTACTCCAGGTCGTCTAGATGTTTTCTCTCAGCTAATTATTCCCCAAAAGTTATACGGACGAGAAACCCAAGTTGAACAACTACTCCTTTCATTCGCACGAGTTAGCCGTGGTAACAGTGAGTTAATATTAGTATCCGGTTACTCCGGTATTGGTAAAACTTCCGTTATCAATGAAGTTAATAAACCCATCACTCAAGTTAAGGGCTATTTTATTAGCGGTAAGTTTGATCAGTTCAAGCGAGATATACCTTATTTATCCCTCGTGCAAGCTTTTTCTTCCTTAATGCGCCAACTCTTAACAGAATCTACAGAAAGACTAGAAATGTGGCGCAGCAATATACTGCAAGCAGTTGGTATTAATGGAAAAGTGATTATTGATGTCATACCAGAAGTCGAATTAATTATTGGTAAACAACCGGAAGTATCTCAACTAACTCCTCATGAATCACAGAATAGATTTAATCAGATTTTTCAAAGTTTTATACAAGTTTTTTGCTGTTGTGGACATCCATTAGTGATCTTCTTAGATGATTTGCAATGGGCAGATTCAGCAACATTAAACTTAATGGAGTCTTTGATTTGTGATCAGACGATTAAATATTTACTAATAATTGGAGCGTATCGTGATAATGAAGTTAACAAACTTCATCCTCTAATCAGTACTATTGAAGAAATTAAAAAATCTGGCATTATTATCAACAATATTGAGCTACAACCGTTGGATCTAGCTAATGTAGTTCATTTTGTTCAAGATACCTTACATGATAATACTACCCGATGCTATCCTTTAGCTACACTTGTTTTTAACAAAACTGCGGGGAATCCTTTTTTTATTAATCAGCTACTCAAGGCATTACATCAAGAATCACTACTTATATTCGATTTTAATATACAGCAGTGGCAGTGGGAAATTGAGAAAATTGTTACCGTTGGTCTTTCTGATAAGAGCGTAGTTGAATTAGTGTGCAGCCGCATCCAATTATTGCCAGAAAAAACACAGAAAATATTACAGTTAGCAGCTTGTATTGGCGACAATTTTAACCTTTATGTCCTATCATTGGTAAATGAAAAATCGGTATTTGATACTGCAAATGAGCTTGATGATGCTCTCCAATGTGGTCTTATTTTACCTTTGAGTGAGACATATCGTATACCCCTACTATTTGACTCTCAAGATGATGTTTTATTTGATAGTAAACAAATCCTCTATAAATTTTTACATGATAGGGTACAACAAGCTGCATATTCGTTGATTCCTGAGAATCAAAAAAAATATACTCACCTTAAAATAGGTCGCTTATTGCTTAACAATATCCAAGAAAAAGATATAGAAAACCATGTTTTTGATATTGTGAATCAGTTGAATAAGAGTGTTGATCTTGTTATTGATGATTCAGAAAAAAATAGGCTAATAGAATTAAATTTCATTGCCGGACATAAATCACAACAAGCAACAGCCTATGAACCTGCTCTTAGTTATTTCATGATGGCTATAAAACTTATAGGTGAATCATCATGGTTAACTAATTACAAAACTATCTTGAATCTATATCAAGAAGCAACAGAAGCGGCTTATCTCTGTGGACAGTTTGATAAAATGCAGGATTTGGCAAATGTTGTGATTAATAATGCTCATAACTTACAAGAGAAAACCAAAGTTTATAATCTAAAAATTCTGACAGCTATAGCTCAAAAACAGTTGCAAGAAGCTTTGAGCCTTGGCTTAAATTTGCTGAATCAACTAGGAATTAATTTTCCAGAAGAGCCGACTGATGATTTTGTTAATCAAGTACTACTAGAAACCAATTCCTTAATCCCTAGAAATAACATTCAAAGTCTGCTGCATCTACCTGAGATGACTGATGTTAACTCGTTGGCTGCTATGGATATTTTAGATACAATTTCCACTGCTGCTTATTCAGCTTCTCCCAAGCTGATGCTGCTGATTAATTTGTCACGAGTGAAATTATCTTTAACTTATGGAAACTCTGCTTCTTCTCCCATAGCTTATGCAGCTTATGCGCTGATTTTGTGCGGTGTAATTAATGATAGTGAATTAGGTTATGAATTAGGCAAAGTAGCACTGGATTTAACAGCAGATTTAAGCCCATTTATCAAGGGCAAGATTTTATTTTATGTGAGTAACTTTATTTTTCATTGGAAAACCCATCTTAGAGAAACTCTACACTTTTCTAAAATGGGAGCGAAATACAGTCTTGAGGGTGGAGATTTAGAATATACAGCATGGTTTTACCAATTTGGGTGTTGTTCTTTATATTGGCAAGGTGAGGAATTAAGTAATCTAAAGCAGAAAATAGAAAATGCCAATTGTGCTATTCGTCAAACAAAACAAGAACAGCCATTAAGTCATCAATATATGCTCTATCAAGTTGTTGTAAACTTGATGGATAATTCTCAAGATGCTTGTTGTTTAATTGGTGAAAATTATAATGAACAGGAATCTCTCACACAATATGAAATTGTTAATGACTACTTAGGAATTTACTATTTTCACCTATATAAAACCATTCTGAATTATCTATTTGGTCAGCATGAGCAAGCCAGGATTCATGCAGGTATAGCGGCGCAAAATATTAGTGGTGCTACGGCACAATTTGTTGTGCCTATCTTCTACTTTTATGATTCGCTGACACAATTAGCAATTTATACTAATGAAGCCGAATCTGGTCAACAACATATACTTTTACAAGTACAAAATAACCAGGAGAAGATGAGAAAATGGGCGGAATCCGCTCCCATGAATTTTTTACATAAATTCTATTTAGTCGAAGCGGAAATATGTAAAATTCAGGGCAAAAACTACCAAGCTATGGATTATTATGACCGTGCTATTACTCTTGCTCAAGAACAGGGTTATATCCAAGAGATGGCGATCGCCAACGAACTGGCTGCTATATTTTACTCACAATTGGGTAGGACGAAGCTAGCTAAAAGCTATATGGATGAAGCTCATTATAATTATATAAGTTGGGGGGCGATCGCCAAAGCCAAAGACTTAGAAAAACGTTATTCTAATTTACTCACGAGAACAGGGACGCTAACCCAATCACACATTACTCTTACTAAAGGATCTACAACTTCCACAAGGAATCTATCTCTAGATATTTCCACAGTGGTTAAAGCCTCTCAAGCACTAAGTAGCGAAATAGTTTTAGAAAAATTACTAGAAAAACTTATGTTTTTAGCTAAGGAAAATGCAGGGGCGCAGAAGGTATTTTTTATTGCTAAAAAAGATGAAAAATTAGTTATTGAAGGCTCATTAACGGATGAAGGAATTATTAAAACATTACAAGCCATACCTATTACCAATAGTCAAGCATTACCAGCCTCTGTAATTAATTATGTAAAAAGAACTCAGGCACCTTTAGTTTTAGATGATGTAACTCATGCTGAAGATTTCAATAAAGACCCTTATATTATCAATCATCGACCAAAATCAATACTTGTATCACCAATTATTTCCCAAGGGAAACTGACGGGAATTCTATATTTAGAGAATAATCTCACTAGTCATGCTTTTACTGAAGATAGACTAGAAGTATTACAAGTTTTATCAGCACAAGCCGCTATTTCTCTAGAAAATACGCGTTTATATTTAACATTAGAAACGCGTGTTCAACAGCGAACCCAAGAACTAGAGGATAAAAATCATCAATTACAAACTATTCTGGGGGAGCTACAACGTACACAAGCCCAATTAATTCATAATGAAAAAATGTCTTCACTAGGGCAATTGGTAGCAGGTGTAGCTCATGAAATTAATAATCCTATCAATTTCATTTATGGTAATGTAACTCACATCAAAGATTATAGTAAATCCTTACTAGATATTATCGATTTTTATCAAGCAGAGTACCCAGACTCTCAAGAAACAATTCTGGAAATAGCGGATGAATATGATATAGACTTTATTAAAGACGATATGCCAAAGCTGCTCACTTCGATGAAAAACGGAGCAGAACGTATTCGTGATATAGTTATATCATTACGCAACTTCTCACGATTAGATGAGTCAGCAATTAAAGAAGTTGATATTCATGAAGGTATCGATAATACCCTCATGATTTTGCAGCAAAGGCTACCAGATATTCAAATTATCAAAGAATACGGCGACCTACCTAAAATTACCTGTGATGCTAGTCAAATAAATCAAGTTTTCCTGCACCTGCTGACTAACTCTATTGATGCCCTATTAGAAAGAAAAAATAAATGTAAATTATATCACGGTCAAGAAATAAGTTTTAGTCCAACAATTTGGATTAGTTCAATTGTAGATGATACTCAACAAGCAGTTATTCGCGTTACGGATAACGGGATTGGCATCGATGGTAATATTATAAGCAAAATATTTGACCCGTTTTTTACCACTAAGCCAGTAGGTAAAGGTACAGGGTTGGGTTTATCAATAAGTTACCAGATTGTAGAAAAACATCAAGGAAGTTTGGAGTGTCTGCCATCATTAACAGATGGAACGACTTTTATAGTCAAGTTGCCAATCTCCTTAAAATAGTTTTTAAATACTGTACCCTACTTAAATAAGTAGCTCGATGTTAGAAATTATCTTTGGTTTTGTTGCATTGTTCTACTTAAGCAAAAGACAAAGCTGTCTATGAAATGACAATCATAAACAGCTTTGTCTTATAAGTAGTTCAAACGGCTTTCTCAACGTCGTCCACTTTGAATTTTGTCAAAGATAGCTCCGTCATCGAAGAATTTTTTCTGTACAGTGTTCCAGCCGCCTAAACTTTGAACATTGTAAAGATTGGCAACTTTAGGGAATTTTTTCCCGACTTCTTTAGCTACAGCAGAGTTAACCGGTCTAAAACCAACTTTGGAAAACTCGCGTTGGGCTTCTGGAGTGAAAAGAAATTTCACAAAAGCCTCAGAAACTGCACGAGTACCACGTTTATCGACAACCTTATCAACAACTGCAACTGGGCCATCTATGGAAATGTTGGTTTGAGGAATAGTATAGGACGGTGATGTTTTCCCCTGTTGTGCAGCTAGGATAACTTCGTTTTCATAGTTAAGTAATACATCCCCTTGACCTTTCTTGTAAAAGGCATCGCTGGCTTCTCGCGCATCTCTAGGTAATACAGGCACATTTCTATAGACTTTAGTCACAAAATCTAGAGCTTGAGCTTCACTACCCTTATTTTTAGCGATCGCACCCCACAAAGCCAAGAAGTTCCAGCGCGCACCACCTGAAGTTTTAGGGTTGGCTGTAATTACCTTGACTCCCGGTTTAGCTAAATCATTCCAAGTTTTAATATTTTTTGGATTTCCTTCTCTGGTTTCTAGCGCTACTACTGAACGAGTCACAATAGAATTATTAGGCGCTTCTTGCTCCCAACCTGGCTTAATTAACCCTGCTTGTTCAATTTTTTTGGTATCTAGCGCCAACGCTAAAGCAACAACATCTGCTTCTAAACCATCTATTACAGCACGGGTTTGAGAGCCAGAACCACCGTAACTCTGCTTGATGACTATATCCTGGCCTTTTTCTCGCTTCCATTTAGCGACAAACTGAGGAATAATTTTCTCGTAAGCAGCCTTTGTCACTGCATAAGAAACCAGCGTGATTTCAACTTTCTGGCCTCCTTGGCTAATCAGTTGAGTCTTTTGGTTTGCAGATGCAACTTGAGAATTTGTCGTGCTAAAGGGCATTAAAGCACTTAAACCCAAGCCTGCTGCTAGTACCAGGGCTGAAGGTTGACTCAGAGGCGGCTTCCACATAATGAATAGTTGCTTTTTCGCCTCGGCAATTGAGTTAAGTCTTGATAAAATTTTAGGTGTCATGGGATGTGTTTCACTGAGTGGCTAACGCAATTAGTTGATGCAAATTCCAGACAAAGACAATATGAAATTCGGGCAATAAGAGTATTGGAAGATACAACTTATTGCCCCGTTTTTTTACTTAGAATTTACGGTTTATCTATCGTAGAACGATGTTATAAAAAAGTAAAGTCAAGAAAAAAAATTCGGAATATACGAATCTTTGAACTATGAAGTAATGATTGCCATATCACGAAGAGATAAGCTATAACCCAAGCCATACAAGGATATTAGCCAAAAATAATAGACAAATTCACTGGTGAAATATAGACCTTATACAATCATCAGGCATCTAGTATCAGGTTACTTTGAACACAAAGTAGTTAAATGTGATAGCTATTTGACACTCGAAAGCCATAGCGTTTTTAATTGCTGAGCAAACTGGTAAAATTCCTCTATTCCCCATATTCTCGATAGAGAATCTGAAGTTTTTTATTTTTTACTTGCCTAAATACCTTAGACTGTAATAACAATATTCCTACCAATTAACTGTAGATTTGTACGGAGGAGATCCAAATGAGTGAGTGGCAGCGTCCCCTGAAAAAATTGTGGTTGCTAGCAGAGCAGAGGACATATAGGTTCAGATTTAACTCCCTGAAAAGCTTTGTGTCACTGGTATTAGTTGGTGCTGTTTTGAGTGTGGCGCTTGCCGCCTGCACTGGTGGTAGTGAAAACAATACTTCTACAGCAAACCCCGTTGCTAGTCCTGTTGCAGCCAACAAACCAAACGTGGAATTAACTCTAGTATCCTTTGCTGTTACCAAGGCAGCACATGAGGCAATTATTCCTAAATTTGTAGAAAAATGGAAGCAAGAACATAACCAAACTGTCACATTTAAACAGAGTTATGGCGGTTCTGGTTCTCAAACCCGTGCCGTTATCGACGGCTTAGAAGCAGATGTTGTCCACTTAGCACTGGCTTTAGACACGCAAAAAATTGAGAAAGCAGGGTTAATTCAACCAGGATGGGAAAAAGAACTTCCTAATGATGGAATTGTCTCCAAATCTGTAGCAGCAATCATTACCCGTCCAGGCAACCCCAAAGGTATCAAAACATGGGCAGATTTGGCTAAGGACGATGTTAAAGTAATTACTGCTGATCCTAAAACCTCAGGTATTGCTCGCTGGAACTTCTTAGCTTTGTGGAACTCCGTGATCAAAACTGGTGGAGATGAAGCTAAGGCAACAGAGTTTGTGACTAAGGTTTATGGAAACGTGCCTATTTTAACAAAGGATGCGCGAGAAGCAACTGACGCATTTGCCAAACAAGGGCAAGGAGACGCTCTAATTAATTACGAAAATGAAGTCATTTTGGCACAGCAAAAAGGTGAAAAGTTGGATTATGTAATTCCTAGTGTCAATATTTCTATTGATAATCCTATCGCTGTCGTAGATCAGAATGTTGATAAGCATGGTAATCGAGAAGTAGCCGAAGGATTTGTCAAATTCTTATATACCCCAGAAGCACAAGAAGAGTTTGTGAAATTAGGTTTTCGACCAGTAGATGAGAAAGTTGCTCAAACGAAAGAAGTAACAGATAAGTTTCCCAAAGTAGATACTCTAGGTACTGTTCAAGACTTAGGAGGCTGGGCAACAATTGACAAAAAATTCTTTGCTGATGGTGGTGTTTTTGACCAAATTCAAGCCAAAAACAAGCGGTAAATGGGTAATGGGTAATAGAGGAATCTAATTTGATGATTGTAGACACTTAAGTATTTGTAGGGTGGGCATCGCCCACCAACACTCTGATACTTTTGGCAATGATCATATAACGCATAACTCAAAAATAAACATAGTAATCCTATGGGTAAAATTTTTGAGCAATTACCAATTACCAGTTACTAATTACCAGCACATCAAGCTAAATATTCTGTGTTTTTTTCATTTTGAATTGTTTATGACTTTATCTCCTACTACGAAAGTAGACATTAAAACTTCTAACTGGCAAGTGTTTATTCATAAAGTGGTGAATTTGCCTTGGACATGGCGAATTACTATTGGATATTTAACGGTGATGTTATTTGTCCCGATAATTGCTATGTTCCTCAAAGCCAGTACAGAATCACCTGCTAGGTTTTGGGAAATAGCTACTAGTGAACTTGCATTAGCAACATATAATGTTACTTTTGTGACTTCGTTACTTGCCGCTTTGCTTAACGGTGTATTTGGTACATTGATTGCGTGGGTGTTGGTACGCTATGACTTTCCGCTTAAAAGAATAGTAGATGCTACCGTAGATTTACCCTTTGCGTTGCCAACGGCAGTAGCAGGTTTAACATTAGCAACTGTTTACAGCGATAATGGTTGGATTGGTTCTTTGTTAGCACCACTAGGGATTAAGGTATCGTTCACCCGTTTGGGTGTCTGGGTAGCGATGGTATTTATTTCCTTACCTTTTATAGTCAGAACAGTGCAACCTGTACTGCAAGAGATGGAGCATGATGTTGAAGAAGCAGCTTGGTCTTTGGGTGCTTCTCAGTGGCAAACTTTCTCGAAGGTGATACTACCACCTTTGTTTCCCTCGATTTTAACTGGTGTGGCTTTGGGTTTTTCCCGTGCTGTTGGTGAGTATGGCTCGACTGTAATTATTGCTTCTAACACACCCTTTCAAGATTTGATTGCACCAGTATTGATTTTTCAGAGGTTAGAGCAGTACGACTATTCTGGTGCAACAGTGATTGGTATAGTCTTACTGACGATTTCTTTGGTAATGCTATTAGGAATTAATCTGTTACAAGGGTGGTCAAGAAGATATGACAATAAGTGAGCCGAAACAGCACTCATCTGGGACTAATACAGGCAAAGTTAAACCACCACAAAAAAAGAGTTGGGTTCCCACAATTTTAATTTTTGTAGCGATCGCCTATTTAGCGCTAATTCAATATATCCCAGCAATTAACGTTTTTGTCCAAGCCTTCAGCAAAGGCATAGGGCCATTTTTTGAAAACCTCACCCGTAGCGACTTTCTCAGCGCTGCCAGATTAACTGTATTGCTGGCATTAATTGCCGTACCTTTAAATACAGTATTTGGTTTGTGTGCAGCTTGGGCGATCGCTCGTCATAAATTCCCCGGACGTGCTTTAGTCTTAAGTATTATTGACTTACCTTTTTCTATTTCGCCCGTAGTTGCTGGCTTGATGCTGGTGCTGCTTTATGGACGCAATGGCTGGTTTGGGCCTTTACTTGAAGGCAATGACATCAGAATTATCTTTGCCTTTCCAGGGATGGTTTTAGCCACAGCATTTGTGAGTATGCCTTTTGTCGCCCGTGAAGTAATTCCTGTTCTAGAGGAATTTGGCAAAGACCAAGAAGAAGCCGCTAAAACCTTAGGTGCAAATGAGTGGCAAACATTTTGGCGTGTCACCCTACCGGGGATTCGCTGGGGCTTGCTATATGGTGTAATTTTGACCAATGCTAGAGCAATGGGTGAATTTGGTGCAGTCTCCGTAGTCTCAGGGAATATCGCCAATAAAACCCAGAGTTTGCCATTGTTTGTAGAGGATGCTTATAAACAGTATGAAACAGAAGCAGCTTTTTCTGCGGCAGTACTTTTAGCACTACTAGCAGTAGTTACCCTAGTATTGAAAGAGATTGTAGAACGCAAAACTCGCATTAAAGATGTGGATTAATTGGGAATGGGTAATTGGTAATTGTTGATGCCTATTATTAGCCGATACCCTACTCCTTAGTAAAAATCAACCAATGGTTTATATATGGCTAGTGACAACACACTCAGCAATAAAAGGATTCGCTTACGGATTCCTAAAGACTATCACCAGGAACCCGTTATTTCTCGGCTAGTTTCGGAATATGGTTTGACAGTAAATATTGCTGCGGCAATTTTAGGAGCCAATGCTGTTGGAGATGGCTGGTTTGATTTGGATTTACAAGGTACAGATACACAAATCCAAAGTGGACTGAACTATCTACAGGAATTGGAACTAGAAGTCTGGGATGAGACCAAAGTTGGTGGTTGGTAAAATCGATAATATTCGATCTAAAAACCCCGATTTCTCAAAGAAATCGGGGTTTTGTTTTAATGTTGAATTGGTATTATAGCTGTCGCCAGTAGTGTTAGGACATCAATAGATGATACAACCTAGACACAAAAAGACCTTTCACCCAGTCCCCAGCTATATTTATCGTCTGTTGGATGAACGGACAATGGGATTTTCTACAGAATCTCGATATTGTTGAACAGCGTCTGTATAACCGATAGGTAGGACTGCTTCAACGTTTTCATGGGGACGAGGAATAATCACCCAGGATTCTAATGTACCACCGTAAACATTTTGTGCGGCTTCTACACCAGCCGCCATCGCCGTCTTAACTTCCGAAACATCTCCACGGATATTGACTGTAAAACGAGCGCTACCAACTCGGATATAACCCACAAGGGTGACACGGCCAGCTTTGACCATAGCGTCTGCTGCTGCTAACACAGCCGGGAATCCCTTAGTCTCTAATGCTCCTACTGCCTGTAGTGATGACATTTAATAATCTCCTGTATGAATAATAAATTTATGGAGCGCACCAGTTCATTGTATGAAGCTTCGCTACATTTTTTGATGACACAATTGCTTAGAACATCCGAAAGGGTTCTGATTCTTCAGTAAAGTGAATGGGGAGAATATCTACCACATTTTCGGGAGGATTGGGAACTATATAGTGGGTGATGACTTCACCACCGTGTGCTTGCTCACCAGCCTCAATTCCCGCCTCAACGGCTCGTCTTACTTCTGCAACGTGTCCCCTCACAGCAACTAACAAGCGGGCGCTCTCCGCTTGACCATAATAGACAATGGTAACTGCGGCAGATTTTACCATCGCATCTGCTGCCGCTAGCACAGCCGGAAATCCTAAAGTTTCGATTACGCCAACCGCCATTGGCATGGCATTAGCTCCTGATAAAAAAAGTTAAGTGATATTAATTGTACGTGGCTTTAGACACCATTGTGATGGCTAGGGGGAAATTTCTTTTGTGGGGATTGGGGATTGGGGACTGGGGATTGGGCAATTCCTTGTAGGCCTGATTCTGGTAAAGTAGGATTTATGTTTCCAAGTTTTTTACCTGCCGCAGTCGGGCAACTTACTGAATCTGAATCGATCGCCTTAGCTAAGACTATTCAAGCTCAAGCGATCGCTACTCCCCTGAGTAATCAACCAATCACCACAGCCTATGTACGTCAAGGTGGCGGTGGTACACCAATTTTATTAATTCATGGCTTCGATAGTTCTGTCTTAGAATTTCGTCGGCTTTTGCCACTGCTAGGGAAAGAGAATGAAACTTGGGCTGTGGATTTGTTGGGTTTTGGATTTACCCAAAGGCTTGCAGGGATAAAATTTAGCCCTGTTGCCATTAGAACTCACTTGTATTCCTTCTGGAAAACCCTGATTAACCAACCTGTGATTTTAGTTGGTGCTTCAATGGGGGGTGCAGCCGCGATTGATTTTACTCTGACTTATCCAGAAGCAGTTCAGAAACTAGTGTTAATTGACAGTGCTGGCTTGCGAGGGGGTTCACCGCTAAGTAAATTCATGTTTCCCCCGTTGGATTATTTAGCGGCGCAATTTTTACGTAGTCCAAAAGTGCGCGATCGCGTTTCTCGTGCTGCTTACAAAAATCCGAACCTTGCTACTGTCGATGCTTTATATTGTGGTGCATTACATTTAGAAATGCCTAGCTGGCCTGAAGCTTTAATTGCTTTTACCAAAAGTGGTGGATACACAGCTTTTAGATTTAAACAACTAGCAGAAATTATCTCACCAACCCTGATTTTGTGGGGTGATGCTGATAGGATTTTGGGTACGGAGGATGGTAAAAGATTTAAAAGAGCAATTCCTCATAGCCAACTGATTTGGATTCAAGATTGTGGTCATATTCCACATTTAGAACAACCAGGAATTACGGCTCAACATATACTAAGTTTCTGTAGTTAATTATAATCAGTACTTACGCATCCAGGTTGTCTGTTGAGACTGGGTGTAAGGGTATAGGGGGCAAGGGTTTGCAACATTTATGCGTAAGTTCTAGATAATTGAAAATTATGCTATTTCCATAACAAAACTTTCCGGATGAGTCTGCATAAAGTTGAATATCTACCATACAGTAAATATATCTTTTCAACTTATGGAAATGCCTCAACGGGTATCAGTTCGCTATAAAGATACCTCCTACAACATCAATGAGATCAGGTTAAAAACCTTCTGTCTAGGAATGAAAATTTGGGAAGAACAAACCAAGCCCAGAAAAACGGAGTTGTACGAGTTCATATTAGCTTGCTTAAAACAGGTTGATCGGCAAGACCGCTTTATTTTTTCTCTATTATTTATCGAGTTAGCCGATATGATTCGTGATACCTCTTTAAATAGAAATATGAAAGAGGACTTGATTAAAACAGCTTTCCGGGAGTTTGCTTTTGCACTAGCAGACTTTGAGGATATTGCTGTTAAGTCAAATTAAAATTGGGTAATTGAAAGGTAAATTATACTTTTTAACGCGGAGTAACGCTGCGGTTAGCGCGGAGGTACGCAGAGATTTTTTCATGATAATTTGCTAGCTCTCAAGTAATTAAGTGCATCTTCATTGAGAATTGGTATTATCCGCCGCAAAATTGCTTAAATTATCACGTCGCCATTGAGCATCTATTTTTCTATTTGTGCGTAATTCCAAAACTCGAATCCCTGTATTTGGTAGTGGGTTTAATCTCTGCTGTAAATGCACCCAGGAATTAATTAATTCATGCTGGACATTATAAGTGGTGCATAACTGAGCAAAATCAATATCTTGGGGCGTACCAAAAAATTCTTCAAATGGCGGTTCAAATTTAGCGATGGGTAACATTTCAAAAATTCCCCCGCCATTATTGTTGATTAAGATAATTGTCAGATGTCCGACAAACTTATTTCTAATTAAAAAACCGTTGGTGTCGTGTAATAAAGCTAAATCCCCTGTGATTAGCACACTACTTTGCTGACGATGAGCGATTCCTAAAGCGGTGGACAATGTGCCATCTATACCGTTCGCACCTCGGTTAAAATGCGATCGCACTCTTAAATTATTCGGTTTCCAGAAAAACTCTACATCCCGCACCGGCATACTGTTAGCAATAAATAGGGGCGTTTCTGGCGGTAGTACTTGAGAAAGCAACCAGGCGGCTTTACACTCTACCAAGTCTTCCATCTTGTCCAAAGTCTCATCCACATTGACCCTAACGTTGGTTTCAGCATTACACCACCATTGCAGATACTCGGAAACAGAAGATTTGTCTTCCTCTACCCCCTGATATCCCAACTCTTCCACCGTAATTCTTAAATGGGTCGTCCTCCCATGTAAAGGGTCGAGGTTTTGGTCACTGGGGTCAATTACCCAGCGTCGGGGTTGGTGAGTGTCTATCCAAGTACGCAGTTCTTTACTAGTTGGCATATCACCGATTTGAATTACCATGTCTGGTGCTAGCCTTGTTGCTAATTGTTGATTGCGTAAAATTAAGTCGTAGGTGGAAATTAAATAGGGGTTGAGGTCAGCATAATTTCTGACTGGGGAAAGTCCCTCAGCTAACACAGGCCATTGCAGAGTTTGGGAAAGTTGAGCGATCGCTCTACAATATTCCTGTGGTTGCTGTGGTTGGGCGACACCAGCAATGATGATTCCTCTCTGAGATTGCAACCATTCTGGGGGAATGGACAGTTGGGAATGATCAGGGAGTGAGGTAGTACCTGTTATTCCCGCAAAAAATTCTTCTGGGTGAAACTTAGTCAGTAAATAGCTTAAATCTGCACCATCAGGAATCGGTGCAAGGGGGTCACGAAAGGGAATATTTAAATGTACTGGCCCCGGTGTTGGCGCTTGCATCCTATACCAACTATGAATTAAAGTTTGTCGCAGATACCCTAGCATCCCCATATCTGATATTGGTAAAGCCAACTCTGCTTGCCAGTTTGGGTAACTACCGAAGAGTTTCACTTGATCTATAGTTTGTCCAGAGTGACAATCTCTTAGCTCTGGGGGTCTATCGGCGGTTAATAATAACAGTGGTACACGACTTTCTTGAGCTTCGATAACTGCTGGATAAAAATTTGCCCCCGCAGTTCCCGAAGTGCAGACAATCGCCACAGGACGATTAGTGGCTTTCGCTACACCCAAGGCGAAAAAAGCCGCAGAACGCTCATCTAGTATAGAAATCGCTGCGATATCTGGTGCTTGTTGGGCAAAGGCCACAGCCAAAGGAGTGGAACGAGAACCAGGGCAAATTACTGCATAAGCTAATCCCAACCGCTTGAGTGTTTCGGTGAAAACATAAGCCCAAAGTTGATTAATATTTTTATAGGCGATCGGCATTAAATTAGACATAGCAGTAATACTATTCGCAACTCATAAGTACAGAAATTTTAACCAGTAGGGTAGGCATTGCCCACCAAAACTTAGATATGCTGTGTATCGCCCTATTGGCTTCTTTCCAATTACCGATCACCTATTACCCCCTACCACATTCACAGACCATCTAGCAACTGGAATTAATGGTTAAAATCAGATTATTTGCTTATATGATTGATATTTAATTCGTGGCTAATATTTCTTGTCCCAACTGCCATCAGCAAGTTGATAGTCAGGCTCTTATCTGCCCTTACTGTCGTACAACACTCAAAGCTTACGGTCATCCTGGCATTACCTTACATCGTGCCGCTAAAGACACCTATCTATGCGACACCTGTACCTACCATGCTGACGATACTTGTACATTTCCCAAGCGTCCCTACGCTAAAGACTGTACCCTATACCAAAACATCGCCGAGAGAAACGCTCAATTAGAAGAACAGCAAGCCGCTAATACTCCTACTGCATCTATCAAAAGTTGGATGCAACGCAATCAAGCTTTATTACTCCTACTAGGTTTATTACTCATCTGTTTTTTGATAGTCTTGTCAACTTCTTGACATCTTCTCCCGCTAATCCTGCGGATGTAGCGGGAGATTTCCAAAACTCACTGCAAAGTAATTTGATTAACTTTTAACTACATTTAATAATAAGTATAAATACTAAACTGACTAAAATATATATACATATCATTAGGTAATTATTATGCTATAAATACTTGAGGCTATGAGATAATTAAACACAGAAAAAATTTAACCAAAAATCTAAATTTACTTTTAGGAGTAAACAGTTGTGGGGTTTAATCCTGAGCTTTGCCGTAACGAAAGCGAAGTTGAAAGCAAACTGATTGTGCAATATTTATTACCGCAGCTAGGATATACTCCAGACACTTGGCATCAAGAAGTTGCCGTTGGTAGCATTCGATTAGATTTTTTAGCCTTTGCTGCACAAGTCCTTCCCTTTGTTTTAGACGCTAACTCACCGTTGAGTGTGGTGATGGAAGCAAAGCATCCTAAACAAAATTTAAATAATCATGTTCCCAGACTCAGACACTATTTAACCAGTCTGAATGTTAGGTATGGTTTATTAACCAATGGTAAGGAGATAAGAATTTATGAAAAAGTGCAGAATGATGTTCAGATAATTTTTCACTGTTCGGGGAAGGAAGTTGAAATAAAGTTAGAGGAAATTAAAAATTTAATCGGTAGAGAAAGTAGCAAACATAGAAATATTTCACCTACACCAGAGACATCAATAACTAAAGAATCCCATACGGAGATAGATAAGATTCAATATTTAACTCAGCAAGAAGATGTTAACTCTCAGGATATCTCATCTACGTCAGATATATCAGTAAATTCAGAAAATTTTACAGTTATTCAGGAACAAAATTCGATGAAAATCATTGCAGTCTATCATAATAAAGGCGGAGTGGGGAAAACAACTACTGTAGTTAACCTAGCAGCCGCTATTAGAAAAAAAGGTAAAAGAGTTTTAGTAATTGACCTGGACAGCCAAGCCAATACCACTTTTGCTACAGGTTTAATCAAATTTGACGATGAAGAGTTTGATGATATTAAAGATTCTAATATTTTTCATGTATTATCAACAGAAGATTTTTATCCTATATCGGAAGTAGCAAGAAAATCTAACTTTAGTAATCCAGAAATTTATGTCGTTCCCGCACACCTAGACTTAATAAGACAAGAAACTGAACTAAATGCTCTTGACTATAGCAGACTAATTTTAAATGAAAAACTAGAAGAAGTGAAAGATCAGTATGATGTGGTTTTGATTGACACACCACCTTCATTAAATTTGTATGCCAAAATTGCTTTAATAACTGCGGATTACCTAATTATTCCGTCTGATCTAAAACCATTTGCCAACCAAGGATTAACGAACGTAAAAGAATTTGTTAGAACTAATAATGCTTTTAGGAAACAAATCCGAAAACAACCAATCAAAACAATAGGAGTTTTACCTTGTAAGATATCTACAAATGCTAAATTTGTACAATCAACATTGAAGAATAGAATATCAAAAATTCACGAAAAATATGAAATTGATGTAATGGACAGTGTGATTTATGAGAGAGAGGATTTAGCAAAGAGTGCTGAAAGAATTCAGATTATCGGAGAGATGGAGATTGCTGACCCCATGTCAGTATTAGACTTTAAACCAGATTCTATTTCAGCGCAAGAATTTGAACTACTCGCTATAGAAGTATTACAAAAAATAGGCATGAATTAATGAAATTATCTACATCACTTGTTGCCGTTAAAAAACTTACTTCTAGTAAATCTCGCTCAATATTTACCAATGATGATTTAGAACAAGCTGCTCAGTTAATTTTAAATTCTGAAGGAGTCGTTAATCCTATTATTGTCCGTAGAAATGGTCTGCAATCCTATGAGGTTGTAGATGGAGATTTTGAATATTATGCTGCTGCTAGAGCTAGAGAAATAGACCCTCGTAAAGGCGAAATGATAGGAGTATTTATAATTGAAGAAGAAAATGAAGAAGCTTTAATAGAGCAAATTAAAGTTTTTAGAAACCAAAAAGACGATACTAAAAAAACTGTAAATATTACACCAGAATATTTAGAGAAATTCTTAAATGATTTGGAATTACGTATTGAAAAACTCTCTAAGGGACTATTAGAAGAGTCAACGGCTAAGTTAAACCTAGAAAACCAAAATAAAGAACTTAAGAAAAAGCTAGCCGAAAAAGTTACCCCTTTAGAAGTTTTTACAAAATTGGATTTCCAGAAAATAGCTCAGAAATTAATCAATGTTGGCTTTCCTCAGAAAAAAGCTGGCAAGATAGCAGAGACAGTCATATATGAGCGTGAAAAAGAAGAATTTAAATCATTAAATGACGTAATAGAAAGAGTTAAGATTCCACATGGTAAAAAAATGCTGAGAGCAATCAATAGTGAAAAAATGATTGCAATTATAGAGAGTTTATACAGAGAAGATTAGTTCGCTGAATTAACGATCGCACTAGTATCTGTTGCCTTAACTCTTGGTACAATATTTGCAATGAGCCAACTGCAAAAAACATCTAATTACCAGCCTGCACCAGTTTTACCACAAAGTAGGTAGACGCAAATTGATAAATTTAACTTTCTAGTTTGATTGCCTCAACTTCATCAACTTTAATTTTACTGCCCTACCCCAAACTTTTGGTATAGCGTATATTTGCCAGAGGATCAGATTCCATAAATAACCATATTGCGGATAACATTTAAGCAACAATAAGTCTGCTATTACGTGTAATCTAGTTTCCTTTAAGGAATTATCTCTAACAATATATCTAATTTGTTCTGGTTTTGGTGTAGCATGACCAATTATGGCATCTTTTTGGTAGAATTTTGCCTGCACAAATAAACCCAGCATTCTATCCAAATTCCATAAAGGAATCCAAGTTAAAGCACCAAAAATATTCATTGCGGTTGATAATTCGTAGAGTGCAGCTTTCACTCGCTCTGTTTTCCAAATTCTGTTATTAAAGTTTTCAAAATGAATCCCGCTTTGGTCTTTTCTTTGATGCCAGGGAAAGATTATATGTCTAATGTCTACCGATTTATCTAAGGGAGCGATGGGAACTTCTAATAGACCTTTGTAGTTTCCTTTTTGAAATGGGAAAGGATTTTCTGGTGTTTTCTTACATATTTCTAGTTGTTCAACATCAGGATTTGGCTCCCAATCTTTTTGAATTCTTACTTCATCTGTATATTGAATATTTTCAATCTTTAATCTTAACACCCAACTTTCAGGGAAGAGCCGGAAGTATTTAAATGTTAAATCTAAAATATCAGGATGAACATAATCATCATCATCTAATGCAAGGACGTACTCACTGTCAACGTTGAGTAACCCTGTAAATCTTTGAATCACTTCACCTTTATAGGGACTTCTGAGATTTTTTATTCTAGAATCATCTATATTTTTAATAGTTCCTTCAGGCGGATAAACTAAAATAAATTGAACATTTCCTTGAATTTTTAATAATTGCTCTAACCAATAATCTGTAAAATTGCCGCGTGTTGGAGTAACAATTGTTAGAAGAGGGTTGCTATACATATATGTATTTTTTGAGAGCTTGACTACAAATACTAATTACTGGAAAGGCTTAAAAAATATTTTCTTGCTAAGAATAATAGACTAAATGAGTAGTTTATTTTTATAAACATCAACTTTTACAAGATATATCATACAGAGAATAAAATGTACTTAATTAAATAAAGGAGTATAACAATTATATGCGAATCCTGATGCTCTCTTCTACCTTTCCTTATCCGCCTAGCCGTGGTGGAACGGAAATTAGAACTTTTAATTTACTTAAATACCTCCAGCAAAATCATGATGTGACTTTAGTGACGCAGTATAACAAGAATGTGTCAGATACTGAAGTGGCAGAACTACGTAAATATGTCAGTGAACTGCTGATTTTTCCCTTACCACCGGAACCCCAGTCTAAAAATGCCATTGCTAAATTGTTAGGGAAAGCTGGACGCTTTCTAGAGTCAGTGGGGAAGGCGACACCACCCAATGTTCTTTATCGCTATTCGCCAGAAATTCAAGCTTTAGTTGATAGTTGCATTCAGGCTCAAAAATATGATGTGATTACTTGTGAACATAGTGTCAATGAAATTTATATCCGCCCAGAATTTCGTCATAGTGTAACTACAGTTGTAGATGTTCACAGTTCAGTTTACGGCTGGATTCGTGACCATTTAGAAATGGGTGCGGCGCAGAATGCAGTACGCGATCGCCTATATCTTTCTCTGGTGCTGAAGCGTTACGAAAAGCGATACTGTAGTAAATTTTCTCAGATTGTGGTGACAACACAAGATGATCGCCAGGAATTTCTCAAACTCCGCCCCGATATTGATATTAAAGTCATTCCCAACGGTGTAGATTTAGAATTATTCCCCAATCGTTGCCAAGACCCAGGCGGACATAATTTAATCTTTGTGGGGGCAATGGACGCTTCCCACAATATCGATGCAGCGCGCTTTTTTGCTATGGAGGTCTTACCACAATTACAAAAGCGTTATCCTGACGCTACATTTAGTATTGTCGGCGCTAGACCAACACCAGAAATTGAAAATTTAAATAATATTCCAGGGGTCATAGTTACTGGTCGCGTGGCTTCGATGGTAAATTATCTGCATCAATCTACGGTGTGTGTAGTGCCGTTACGCACAGGTTTTGGCATTAAAAATAAAACTTTAGAAGCAATGGGGGCTGGTGTGCCTGTAGTAGCTAGCGATCGCGGTTTAGAAGGATTAGCCGTTGATGGTGATAATACAGCTTTAGCAGCATTGCGAGCCAATAAGCCAGCAGAATATGTTGATGCTATTAGTCAGTTGTTTGAGAATCCCCAACTGCGATCGCAATTATCCCACAATGGTAGAAAACTGGTGGAAGCTGAATTTACCTGGGATATAGCTGGTATGCGTTATGAGCAAGTTTGTTTGAATGGGTAATACCAATTCTCTATGAAATTGCACCAAATAAATGATGTAGAGACGTTGCATGCAACGTCTCTACATTCCAGAATAAAGCACATCTTCATTAAGGAACGGTATAAGGGTTATTAATGCAGAGAATTAAGAGATGCGATCGCCTGTGGTGGAATATTCGTAAACCGGATGACAAACAAATCTGCATCAGATTGTTTCATCACCTTTGCATAGATATCTGCTGTCGCTAGTTCCGGTTCATGTAGTAATTTGAGCTTGAGATTAGCTAATTTTTCTAAAGTATGGGGTGAGTGTAGCAAGGCTTTCTTTTCAGAAACACTGACTAATTCACCCCGAAATACTTCACCCACTGCCTGTTTACCTTGCAAAACCTGATATTCCACAGGTACGGATGATTTCAATTTCACCATCACATCATTATCTTCTGGTAAAGACAGGTTATATGCGCCACCAATACCACTAATTTCATATATGGTGATTGGTTCCTTAATTCCCTTGGGTTCGATTTGCATTTGTCCAGCAATTTGCAAATCAGTATTAGCATCTTGGCGAGTATGTTCGGAAATTAAAATCTGTCCTCCCACAGTGTAAGTCTCAATTCTGGCAGCTAAATTAACATGACTACCAATAACTGTATATTGGGCGCGTTTTTGTGAACCAATATTGCCGGCGACAACTTCACCAGTATTAATCCCAATACCCATTTCTAGCTGGGGTAGGTTCATTTGGCGAGTTTGTGCATTCACCTGCTGCATCGCCCGTTGCATCGCAATTGCACAGGCGATCGCTCTTTGGGAATCATCAGGGCGACAAATAGGCGCACCGAACATGATAAAAATCCCATCGCCCATAAACTCATTAATTGTGCCTTTATATTGGTTAATCACATCTGTCATCACCCCCAAATACAGATTAAGAATCTGCACCACCTGTTCAGGGGATAATTGTTCAGACATGGCAGAAAAACCCCGCAAGTCGGAAAATAACAGCGTCACCTTGCGCCGTTCACCACCCAACTTTAAACCTGATGGGGTTTCTAGGATATTGGCGAGGACTTCATCAGTTAAATAGCGTCCGAGGTTTTTTCGCATTTCCCCGGCGCTTTGGGCGATGTAGAGAGTAACAGCGATCGCTGATCCCCCAAATGCCAACAAAGAAGGGACAACGGGAATCCACCAACCAGCCACAAACGCCAAAAAGCTACCAGCAATGACAGCGCCACTCATCAGGGGAACACCCACAGCTACAACAATCTTTTGACGTTTACTACTGCGTTGCTGCCAACATAAACTAGCCCCAATAATCGACCAACCCAAAATTAATAGCCATTCTCCAGTTTCAGGTAAAGTCTGAATTTGTGGGCGACCATCCAAAGCCGCACTCAAAATTTGGCTGACTAAATTGGCGTGGATTGTCACACCAGCCATTCGTTCTGGGGGCGTAAATAAATTACTGCTGTATGGTGTGTAGAATATATCCTTCAAACTCTCCGCCGTTGCCCCAATTAATACCACCTTTCCCCGCATCAAATCTGGGGGAATCTGCTTCTGTTGCACTTGAGTGAGGGTGACGGTGGTAAATTGCTGGATACGTCCCCGGTAATTTAGCAGGACTTGATAACTCCTCGCATCTGCACGAACATAACCCCCATCATTAGCCTCGAAAATTGGGAAAACACCGCGATTTAACTGCAAGTAATCAGGGTTACTAGTGGCTGGCTTTTCTGTAATTTTTTCCGGCTTTAAGTACAGCAATGCCAATTTTAGGGCAAAACTTTCGAGAACCTCGTCCTCATTGACATTGACATACAACAATCCCCGGCGAATCTTCCCATCCCCATCTAAGGGTAAGTCATTGGAACCAATTTGGTTATTTTCCTTGAGTACTGGAGACCCATTCACAGCCGAACTATCCTGAGTGTCAGAGAGTTTCTGCACCCCAATTAAGTTAGGCGTGGATGCAAACAATTTAACTAAAATTTCATGCCCAGGATTGACAGGTAAATCCCGGTAAATATCTAACCCGATCGCCCGTGGTTGTTGTTGTTGAATCGTATCTAATACGCTAGCCATTGCGGCATCAGACATCGGCCATTGTGTCTGTTTGCGGACATCAGCCTCATTAATCTCAACTATCACAATGCGGGTATCTGGCGGTTCTGATGGACGTAGCAAAAAAAACTGGTCTAATGCTGCTAACTCTAGTAACTGCAACAAACCTGTCAACCGTAGACCAATCACCAGAATTGTCATACTCGGAACCGCAAATACAACCCCGCGCCATTGCCAAAATAGGGGTTTCAGCTTTGCCCACATCATATTTTATTGGCAATTTCCGACTTACAGCAATCGAGTAGAGGTTCAGAGGCGATCGCATTTAATTGTACTGACTGTAAAAATTGCCGCCAGTTTAAGAGGTAAGTTAAATTCTTGGGTTCACGACGGCGTAAATGCACCAAACTAGCCAACGCTTCATACCAAATTCCCGCCTCTGCATAGATAGAGGGTAACCTTCTCGCATCTGCTTTGGCTACAGCCTGTGATAAAGATGATTCTGGTGGAATACGTTCTACCCAACCATCAACTGTAAGATTAGTACTAAAATCTTGCAGACTACAAACCAGTGTTAAATACCATCGGTAACTTTTACCTGTTTCTAATGGGGGTGAACTTGCAGGAAGAGTATAGCTGATGATACCGGGTTTGTTAGGTAGTGTCAGCGTAGTTTTATAAAATACTTTTTTGTCCGCATCATTCAACAGCACCAGATAAGCCGTTTTCGCTGGAGATGATGGGATAGACCAAAACAATGTCGGGCGTTGGGCAAGTGTCAATCCTAATTTATTTCTAGGTATAAGGGGAGTGATGGACTTATTCCCGGTAATGCAGGAGGAACCACGGCTAGAACCGCCAGTGCTGACAGGGGGGCCTTGCCGTTTTGGTGGTTTAAAAGCTTGACTAATCTGCCAACCGTGTTGGGTATGGGATGACTGCGCCTGCGTCTTCTGTACCGTTGCAGCAGAAAGTGGTAAACAGTTAAAAGTTAGGAAAAAGGCGACAACAGATAAATGATTACATTTCATTGATTTGTAGAAATGCTCTAGTGTGAGTTTGAAAAGATTGTGGACTTATAGTTTGGTAGGGTGTGTCAGTGCGATATAACCTAGCTGTACTCAAAATTATTCATACTGACACACCTACATCTCAAGACTTATGCAAAGCGATACTTGGTAGAAAGGTAGACACTCACCTGGTTACATCAAGTATTCCCAAAATTCAGCCCAGACTTGAACCAGTTCAAAATTTTCAATAACTCCTGTGAAAGTTGCCTGTTTCCCTTCTTGCCTGGTAGTAAATGAGGGCAATAATCATTTTTACCACTTTGTTTTTCTTTGTTTTCCTTTGTTTTTTAAAATTTTTGGTTAATATTACAACCTTCTATGCCTAAAGATATACGCCATAGGTAATAAAAATATTATTTTGTAGATATCAAAAATTTTACTAGCAACTACTTCAGAGACTAAATAGCGGCTATGATTTCCTAAGTAGCCATCATGAACCACTCACACCAAAAGGGATGAAAAAGCTTTCTTTCCTCCTATTTTCCGCCTTCTGTCTTCTATCTTGTCTAAGTCAGTCGTCATGTATTGCGTACAGGAAAATCAAAGAAAATCTTTCTTCTCTCTGTTTCTGGTGTCTTCATGCTGCAATATTTCTCACCAATAAGTGTTAGAAATAGCATTTTTTATCTAGCATGGGACTGGGATTAAGAAATCCTGAGTATACAGCAAGATAAAATTTCCACCTCAAATTACTCTCAAATATTTATGGGGGTAAAAATAAACGGTAATTTTTAAAGGTCTAGACTATGGCAACCGAACAGTTAACTAGAGAAAGCGATGAATTAGACTTAAAACAGCTATTAAAAACTTTAACTGCTGTCAAAAAAGGTGATTTTTCTGCTCGGATGCCCATAGACCAAACAGGTGTAGCTGGTAAGATAGCTGATACGCTCAATGATATTATTGACCAAAATGAGCGCATGGCAGCAGAGCTAAAGCGCATTAGTAATGTTGTGGGCAAAGAAGGCAAGATCACTGAACGCGCTTCTTTGGGAAATGTACGCGGTTCTTGGTCAGATAGTGTTAATTCTGTCAATACTCTCATTACCGATTTAGTCCAGCCGACAGCAGAAACTACGCGGGTAATTCGGGCTGTAGCGAATGGGGATTTATCGCAAACGATCGCCACAGAAATTGACGGTAGACCCCTCAAAGGTGAATTTCGCCAAACTGCCAATATAGTTAACACGATGGTGACAAGGCTGAGTTCCTTTGCCGGTGAGGTGACGCGGGTAGCCAGGGAAGTGGGAACTGAGGGGAAACTAGGGGTGCAAGCCGAAGTCCAAGGTGTGGCGGGGACTTGGAAGGATTTGACTGATAATGTCAATTTGATGGCGGGGAACCTCACTGGACAGGTGCGGAATATTGCGGAAGTGGCGACGGCGATCGCTAACGGTGACTTATCGAAGAAAATTACTGTGGATGTGAAGGGGGAAATTCTGGAGTTGAAAAACACCGTTAATACAATGGTGGATCAACTTAATTCTTTTGCATCAGAAGTTACCAGGGTGGCGCGGGAAGTAGGGACGGAAGGGAAACTGGGCGTACAAGCAGAAGTCCGGGGCGTGGCGGGGACTTGGAAAGACTTGACTGATAATGTGAATTTGATGGCGGGGAACCTGACAGCCCAGGTAAGAAATATTGCCGAGGTGACAACGGCTGTAGCCAATGGCGACTTATCGAAGAAAATTACTGTCAACGTCAAGGGCGAAATTTTGGAGTTGAAAAACACCGTCAATATCATGGTTGATCAACTTAATTCCTTTGCATCAGAAGTTACACGAGTGGCGCGGGAGGTGGGCGCAGAAGGGAAATTAGGCGGTCAAGCAGAAGTCCGAGGCGTTGCGGGTACGTGGAAGGACTTGACTGATAGCGTCAACTTTATGGCGGGAAGTTTGACGGCGCAGGTAAGAAATATTGCGGAAGTGACAACGGCGGTAGCTACTGGTGATTTATCGAAAAAAATCACCGTGGATGTGAAGGGGGAAATTTTGGAGTTGAAAAACACTATTAATACAATGGTGGATCAACTTAATTCCTTTGCATCAGAAGTTACAAGAGTGGCGCGGGAAGTAGGAACGGAGGGGAAACTAGGCGTACAAGCAGAAGTGCGCGGGGTGGCGGGGACTTGGAAAGACTTGACTGATAATGTGAATTTGATGGCGGGGAACCTGACAGGACAGGTGCGGAACATTGCCGAAGTTGCCACAGCGATCGCCAATGGTGACTTATCGAAGAAAATCACCGTGGATGTGAAGGGCGAAATTTTGGAGTTGAAAAACACCATCAATATCATGGTGGATCAACTGAGTTCCTTTGCATCGGAAGTTACCAGGGTAGCGCGGGAAGTAGGCAGCGAAGGGAAGTTGGGTGTACAAGCGGATGTTAGGGGTGTGGCTGGTACATGGAAGGACTTGACCGACAGTGTCAACTTCATGGCGGGGAGTTTGACGGCACAGGTAAGAAATATTGCCGAAGTGACGACGGCGGTAGCGACTGGCGACTTATCGAAAAAAATTACCGTCGATGTCAAGGGCGAAATTCTCGAATTAAAAAACACCGTCAACACGATGGTAGATCAACTCAACTCCTTTGCTTCGGAAGTCACCAGGGTAGCGCGGGAGGTGGGAACAGAAGGGAAATTGGGCGTACAAGCAGAGGTGAAGGGCGTAGCGGGTACGTGGAAGGACTTGACTGACAGTGTAAACTTCATGGCGGGGAGTTTGACAGCCCAGGTAAGGAACATTGCCGAAGTGACGACGGCGGTAGCTAATGGCGACTTATCCAAGAAAATCACCGTCGATGTGAAAGGGGAAATTTTGGAGTTGAAAAACACTATTAATACAATGGTGGATCAACTCAATTCCTTCGCCTCAGAGGTGACAAGGGTAGCGCGGGAGGTAGGCAGCGAGGGGAAATTGGGTGTACAAGCCTACGTCCGGGGTGTGGGCGGTACCTGGAAAGATTTGACAGATAATGTCAACTCAATGGCAGGGAATCTTACAGCCCAGGTAAGAAATATTGCGGAAGTGACGAAGGCGGTAGCCAATGGCGACCTGTCGAAGAAAATCACCGTGGATGTGAAAGGGGAAATCCTCGACTTAAAGAACACTATTAATACAATGGTGGATCAACTCAGTTCCTTTGCCTCAGAGGTGACGCGGGTAGCGCGGGAGGTGGGAACCGAGGGGAAATTAGGTGGTCAAGCTGTAGTCCAAGGTGTGGCGGGGACGTGGAAAGATTTGACCGATAACGTCAACTCAATGGCGGGGAACTTGACAGCCCAAGTGCGAGGGATCGCCAGAGTGGTGACGGCGGTGGCGAATGGCGACTTGAAACGCAAACTGATGTTAGATGCCAAAGGGGAAATTGAAACCTTGGCGGAGACAATTAACGAAATGATTGACACCCTAGCCACCTTTGCCAATCAGGTGACGACAGTGGCGCGGGAAGTGGGGATAGAAGGAAAATTAGGTGGTCAAGCCAAGGTTCCAGGGGCGGCGGGGACGTGGAAAGATTTGACCGACAACGTAAATGAACTAGCGGCTACCCTCACCACCCAGTTAAGAGCGATCGCCGAAGTAGCTACAGCCGTTACCAAGGGCGATTTAACCCGTTCCATCGCTGTAGAAGCCCAAGGAGAAGTAGCAATTCTCAAAGACAACATCAACCAGATGATTGCCAATCTGCGGGAGACAACCCAGAAAAACACCGAACAAGATTGGTTAAAGACCAACCTCGCCAAATTCACCCGGATGCTGCAAGGTCAGCGCGACTTAGAAACCGTATCCAAACTCATTCTCTCAGAACTTGCACCACTGGTAGGCGCACAACACGGCGTATTCTACTTAATGGAAGGTGCAGAAAATCAAAGCTACCTACAACTACTCAGCACCTATGCTTATCGGGAACGCAAACATCTAGCTAACCGCTTCCAGTTGGGTGAGGGTTTGGTGGGACAATGTGCTTTAGAAAAAGAGCGAATTTTGTTAACAGAAGTGCCGAGTGATTATGTGAAAATTAGCTCTGGTTTAGGTGAAGCCAACCCCCTAAATGCCGTGGTGTTGCCTGTATTATTTGAAGGACAAGTGACGGCGGTGATTGAACTAGCCTCCTTCCGCCGCTTTAGTGAGATTCACTTAACATTCTTCGACCAACTCACCGAAAGTATTGCGATCGTCCTCAACACCATCGCCGCCTCGATGCGTACCGAAGAATTACTCAAACAATCCCAATCCCTCGCCGAGGAACTACAAACCCAGCAAAGCGAACTCCGCGAAACCAACAAGCGCCTAGAACAACAAGCCCAATCACTCAAAGCTTCGGAAGATTTACTGCGGGGACAACAAGAAGAACTACAGCAAACCAACGCTGAGTTAGAAGAGAAAGCAGAATTGTTAGCTATACAGAAAAAAGAAGTAGAACGGAAGAATCGGGAAATTGAACAAGCGCGACGGTCTTTAGAAGAGAAAGCCGAACAACTCGCCCTTTCATCCCGCTATAAATCTGAATTTTTGGCGAATATGTCCCATGAACTGCGGACACCTTTAAATAGCTTGTTAATTTTGGCGAAATTGTTGACAGATAACGTTGATGGTAATTTGACCGCTAAACAAGTCGAATACAGCCAAACAATTTACTCAGCCGGCAATGAACTATTAGCCTTAATTAACGACATTTTGGATCTAGCCAAAATCGAATCGGGAACTATGTCCATCCATGCGACCCCAATTCCCTTGTCAGAGTTGGCTGAACAAATTGAACGCGGCTTTGGGCAAGTAGCGCAAAATAAAGGACTGACTTTTGCAGTCGAATTAGCCCCTGAGTTACCAACCACCGTTAATACAGATATCAAACGCCTACAACAGGTATTAAAAAATCTCCTCTCCAACGCCTTTAAATTTACAGAACGTGGAGAAGTCCGCCTCAGAATTGAGGTAGCCAAGCCAGGATGGAATTCTAACCAACAACCTTTAAACCCTGCTCAAAATGTCATTGCTTTTGCTGTGAGTGATACAGGTATTGGTATTGCAGCCGATAAGCAAAAGATTATCTTTGAGGCATTCCAGCAAGCTGATGGTACAACTAGCCGTAAATACGGCGGGACAGGGCTAGGGTTATCTATTAGCCGAGAAATTGCTCATCTTTTGGGTGGTGAAATTAAACTTACCAGCTATCCTGGTCAAGGCAGTACATTTACCTTCTATTTACCGCAATTTAGTGCTGAATCTACGCTGACCCAGGCAGACGCGATAAATCAGCTGACCCAGGCAGACGCGATGAATCGCGTCTCTACAAAGTACGACTCAATCCTTGTTGACGATCGCACCAACATCACTAATTCATCAGCAGATAATAACATCCTCCTAATTATCGAGGATGACGTTAATTTTGCCAGGATCTTGGTAGATATGGCACGACAACACGGATTTCAGGTACTCACCGCCCAAACTGGGACAGCCGGACTAAAATTAGCCAAGGACTTCCAGCCGATGGCAATTTTATTAGATATCCGCTTACCAGAAATGGACGGTTGGACAGTCCTAGACCGCCTGAAACATGACCCCACAACCCGCCATATTCCCGTACACATCATGACCGTGGAGGAAGGAAGGCAACGGGGTTTACAATTAGGGGCGATCGCCTATTTACAAAAACCAGTCACCAGTGAAGCCATATCCGAAGCCCTCAACAAAATTAGAGGTTTCGTAGAACGTCGGGTGAAAAACTTACTAGTTGTTGAAGATGACGAACTACAACGCCAAAGCATTGTCGAACTCATTGGTAATAGCGATGTAGCCACAGTTGCCGTCGGTACAGGTGCAGCCGCCTTAGAAGCGATTCGTACTCAGCAGTTTGATTGCTTAGTCCTCGATTTAGGCTTACCTGACATGACAGGTTTTGAACTCATGGAACAGATTAAGCGAGAAGCCAACGGTGCAACCTTACCAATTATTGTGTACACCGGTAGAGAAATCAGCAAAACTCAAGAAACAGAACTAAGACGGATTGCTGAGACAATTATCGTCAAAGATGTGCGATCGCCCGAACGTCTTTTGGATGAAACCGCCTTATTCCTCCACCGCGTCCAAGCAAACTTACCCACACCCAAACGCGAAATCCTCGAACAACTCCATTCTCAAGATTATTCCTTAGTTGGTAAAAAAGTCCTGATTGTAGACGATGATGTCCGCAACATCTTCGCCCTCACCAGTATGCTGGAACGCTACCAAATGCAGGTTATATATGCTGAAAATGGCAGAGAAGGAATTAGCTTATTGGAAAATACACAAGATATTGACGTGGTGTTAATGGATGTAATGATGCCCGAAATGGACGGTTACGAAACCATGCAATTGATTCGGAAAAAAGAACAATTTAGAGCCTTACCAATTATTGCCCTCACCGCTAAAGCCATGCAAGGCGATCGCGATCAGTGCATCGCCGCCGGCGCTTCCGACTACATCGCTAAACCAGTAGATACAGAACAGCTACTGTCTTTATTGCGAGTTTGGCTCTATCGTTAAATTGCGGATGATATGTTGCACCAAGCCTAATTGCAAGTCGCAGGCTATTTACGACAAAGTTTTTCCCTGTATAACTAAAACTGAGCAATGAGCATGATGCAACACGTAATTACTCACACTACCTAATAAAAACTCACTGAGTCCAGCACGGCCACGCCTACCAACCATAATTAGGTCAGCCGACCAACTACGGGCTATTTCACATATTATCCTACCTGGATCACCCATTTTTTGGGTAAATCCAGTTTTCACACCGATATTAATCGCTGCATCAGTGAGCGATCGCAACCACTCTAGTTTTTCCTGTTTAAGTTTTTCCCAATGCTGGATATAGTTATCCATTGATTCCGTTTGCCAAGCTGGATAAGTTGTATCTGGTTGCAAAAAAATAGGAGTAATATATGGGTCTTCCACAGGAGATATAACGTGCAGCAACATGATTTCAGCGTTGCTTGCTTTGGCTAAATTTACACCCTGCTCAAAAATATGTTGCCCTATCTCAGAGTTTTCTACTGCTACCAAAATTTTTTGATACATAATATATAGCTGTTGACAGTTGACTGTTCACTGTTGACAGACTAGAAAGCCTCGTGTGGTCAGTACGTAGGGTAAGCAATGCCCACCACCACCATCATACGGTGGGCATTGCTATCTGTATTTCAAAAAATATGAACCCTATCGGAAAACCCTAAATTTCAGCACCCGCTTTTGCTTCAGCACCCATTGGGGAAACATAATCACGGAAAAGAGTAATTTGCTGTTCAAAACCTAAGCCTTTGATTCCTTCCAGCAGTTCTTGGGGTTCTGAAGACAGTGTATAACCAGCAGGAAAAGGAACTATAGTTGCATTTTCCATACCTTGGGATAAAAGATACCAAAACAGTAGCTTAGTGGTATCACCCAGAGAACCGTATTCGCGGCTTAGTTGGTTATCTACACGCCGAATCAAGTCGCGTTGTAATTGCAATTGCTGTTCATGATTCAATTCTTTGACTTGATTAAATAAACCTTCGGCAATTGCTGGGGAAACAGTACTAGCACCAGGGGCTGCTGGTGTAATTGCGCCGCCCATTTCTTTGTAGATAAACCAAAACAAAGCCAATTGTTCGTCTACATCCAATTTCTGCCATGATTGGACATATTTACGAATAGTGGGATCGCCTGTTTGTGTAAAAGTCATAATGATTACGGTTGCTATGAACGAATGTCATTAGCAACCGTAACAAACACAGATCAGGTGTTTAACCCTACTCAGGACATAAGTAACTCGACCAAAAAGAAGAATAATTCAGGAAATTATAAATAGGACTTACACACACAAGTTATCTGTTGAGATCGGGTGTAAGGGTTTCAAACATTTATACCCATACACCCATACACCCTTTTCCAAACCCCTGATCTTTCGTTCTCATGGGTAAGTCCTATATAAATTCCCCTCATACTTCAGCGCTGAATAGTATTCGCTGACTGGTTAAATAACAAGTTTCGGGACTTTTCAATATCTAGCGCCTGATTTTTAAAAGCTTCGGCTTTTTCATAGGCGCGAATGACCGCCGGACGTACCTGAATTGTCTCGAACCAACGTTTGAGATGGGGGAAACTGTCTAAATTTTGGCTTTGGCGTTCATAAGGCACAATCCAAGGATAAGCAGCGATATCGGCAATAGAATATTCACCAGCAACAAACTCTCTATCTGCAAGGCGTTTATCCAACACTGCATACAAGCGCCCTGTTTCATTGACGTAGCGGTTAATGGCATACTCAATTTTTTCAGGTGCATAGCTACTAAAGTGGTGGTTCTGTCCGGCCATTGGGCCTAATCCTGCCATTTGCCAGAATAGCCATTGTAGAACCTCTGTACGTCCCCTAATACTTTGGGGAATTAATTTTCCGGTTTTTTCTGCCAAATACAACAATATAGCGCCAGACTCAAACACAGAAATCGCTGCACCCCCATCTGCTGGTTCATTGTCAACAATGGCGGGAATGCGATTATTCGGGGATATTTTGAGAAATTCTGGCTGGAATTGGTCGCCAGCACCGATATTTATGGGGATGATGTTGTAGGGTAAGCCGACTTCTTCTAAGAAGATAGTGATTTTGTGGCCGTTTGGGGTTGTCCAATAGTAAAGGTCAATCATGGTTGTGTCTTTGATTTTGTTTGTTTTCGCACCGAGATTTTAACTGTTTTACTCCTGACTATGGCTTTGTCTGGCTGTTATCTTTGATCAGATCAATTACAAGCCAATGAGAACTTGATGATGAGACTGCATTACAACAAAACTTTCGGCTATATATTCATTCCCTTAGGGTTATTAAATTTAGTTTTGGGCGGCATTCTCCTGGTTAGAGGTCAATTCAGCATTAGCATCATCATTGGAATTATCATCATCTTCTTAGGGTGGGCATATTGGCATAAGCCTTATATCACCGTCGAAGATAAACAGTTTATTATTCACACACCTTTAGGATGGCCACAACGCATCTACGGTTACAATTCTCCTGAAGACGTAAAAATAGCACACAAAAAGATATTACTCAAACAAGATGGTGAGTGGAAACGCTTACCTATTTCCAAATTAATTATGCAGCCACAGGATTGGTTGATGTTGCAAAAACGATTTGGTGAGGACAGGGGCTAAAGAAGGGAAATATTTTTATAAATGCGATCGCCTCTCATGGATAATTAGGCGATCGCATAATTTCTATACAGACTAAAATTTTTATATCAATAAGTGTAGGGCTGTACACTTGCACAACCCTACGACGGAATTAATCATGGAACAACTAGACATTTAGTGGCTGTCTATTGCTGGCTGATGCGTAATTATTTGTAGCGTTGCTATCGTCAAAATTGTTGGCAAATGCTAGTGATTCTTTTCCAGTAATCAATCTTGAACCACGTTTGCGAGTGAAGTAGTTCCAAGCCCACTGAATCATGACTAATAATTTGCTGTCAAACTCAATGAGGAAGTAGATGTGAATTAATAGCCAGAATGCCCATGCAGAGAAGCCTTGCAACTTGACTAAGCCTAAGTCTACAACGGCTGCATTTTGCCCAATCATCGCTAGGCTACCGTGATCATTATATTTGAAGGCTGGCAGAGTTTTACCTTGCAAGCGTTTTTTAATCAATTTGGCGACATATTCACCTTCTTGGATGGCGACTGGTGCAACACTAGGAAGAGGTTGACCGTTTTGGTGAGAGAAGTTGGCTAAGTCTCCCACAACAAAAATATTTTTGTGTCCTTTAATACTTAAGTCTGGTTCAACGATCGCTCGTCCGGCGCGATCGCATTCTACCCCAGTTCGTTCGGCTAAAACTTGCCCCATCGCCGATGCTTTCACACCTGCTGCCCATAATATAGTCTTGGAGGTTATTGTTTGCAATTCATCGCCTTGCTTAAAGGTAACGATGTCGTTTTCAATACTTGTCACTCTTGTTTTTGTCTGGACAACCACACCGAACTCTCGCAGAGATGTTGTGGCTGCTTGGGATAATTCTGGTGCAATGTGTGGGAGGATGCGATCGCCACCTTGCAATAGTAGTATTCTGGTTTCTGAGGTGTCGATGTTGCGGAAATCTTCTTGGAGCGTCTTGTATGCTAACTCGGCGATCGCTCCAGCTAATTCTACTCCTGTAGGGCCACCACCCACAATCACAAAAGTCAAGAAAGCCTTGCGTTTTTCGGGGTCTGTTTCTTTTTCTGCGGCTTCAAATGCGCCAAATATCCGGCGACGCATTTCTATCGCATCTTCCACAGTTTTCAAGCCAGGCGCTAATTCTTGCCAATTATCCTTACCAAAATAAGAATGCTTTGCACCTGTGGCGACAATTAAGGTGTCATAAGGGACTACTTTATCACCTACAATAACTTGTTGTAAGTTGGGATCAATATCATTAACTTCTCCCAGCAACACTTTTGTATTCTTACTTTTGCTGAGTACAGAGCGCAATGGTGCGGAAATATCAGCCGGTGATAGCGTACCTGTCGCAACTTGATATAAAAGTGGCTGAAATAAGTGAAAGTTACGTTTATCGATGAGAGTAACATTTACATTAGCTTTAGCCAGTGCTTTTGCTGCATACAGTCCACCAAAGCCACCACCAACGATTACAACCTGATGTGGTTCAAGTGAAGCTACCATAATAAAAATTTCCTTGCGTTCAGAGAAATGTAACTATTCTTAATTGATTTGTAACAAAGTTATGAGATTTGTTACCGCTTGTTTTGAACAATTGTAAAAATAGTTAAATTAATCAAATTTACTATTCACAAGACGTTATTTTCTATTTGCCATATTGAAACTCCTATTTTGTAGGCATCTTAAAGTTTATCTATTAGGTATACTTGACAAAATCATGTTTAATTTTCTTGCCAGAACTATGTTTTTATTGAGAATAAATCTCTAAATAATTATGTTTATTAATAGTGAGTAAATACTCTCAAATATATTAATAAATATATGTAAACGTATAAGCTAAAAATAATTATGGAATAGGTATTTTGCCTCCATAAAGCAAGATACCTATTCCACACATTTCGGGCTAATAAGTAATTAGAAAGAATGAATTATAGCTGGGGACTGGGGACTGGGTTAAAAGTCTTATTGTATCTAGATTGTATCATCTATTGATGTCCTAAAACTACTGGCGATAGCTATAAAAAGTTATACCAATTTGAAAAAAATGCGACAAATAAACCATTTGTAGAGACGCGATGAATCGCGTCTTCTTCATCCAAAGGATTCATCGCGTCTTCACCCAAGGATGTTTTGCAATCATTAATCGAATTGGTATTAAGTATTTGTATGGTAGGCATAGCCCACCAAAACCATAATAAGGTGGGCATTACCCACCCTACTTTTATTGCTTCGGTCAAACGGTAACTATTTTCAGCATTACCAATTACCTATTTAATCCTAGACATTAACCGGCAACCTCTTTTCTGTAGCCTGATAATGACCGTTATTGTTGACAGCTTTCACCTCTAAAGCCACTTCTTGGCCTGTAATCAATCTAGCGCCACGATTGCGAGTCACATAATTCCATACCCATTGAATCATGACTACTAACTTATTATCAAACTCAATCAGGAAGTAGATGTGAATCACTAACCAGAACAACCATGCAAAGAAGCCTTTGAGTTTGATGAATCCTAAATCTACAACGGCTGCATTTTGCCCAATCATCGCTAAACTACCCTTATCAGTGTAGTTAAAAGCTGGTAGGGTTTGACCTTGCAGGCGTTTTTGAACCAATGCGGCGACGTATTCACCTTCTTGTTTAGCGACGGGTGCAACACCAGGGAGGGGTTTACCATTTTGGTGAGAGAAGTTGGCTAAGTCTCCCACAACAAAAATATTGCTGTGTCCCTTAATGCTTAAGTCTGATTCTACGATGACTCGGCCGGCGCGATCGCATTCTACCCCAGTTCGTTCGGCTAAAACTTTCCCCATTGCCGATGCTTTCACACCTGCGGCCCATAATACAGTCTTGGAGGCAATTTCTTTGATTTCCTCACCTTGTTTGAGGGTGACGATATCATTCTCAATGTTGGTTACCAAGGTTTTTGTCTTGACAACCACACCCAACTGCTTTAAGGATATTTCCGCTTCCTGGGATAATTCTGGCGCAAAGGGAGGGAGGACTCTATCTAAGCCTTCTAGGAGGATGACTTGGGCTTCGGTGGTGTCGATGTTGCGGAAATCTTCTTTAAGGGTTTTGTATGCTAATTCTGCGATCGCTCCTGCTAACTCTACACCAGTAGGGCCGCCACCGACAACTACAAAGGTCAACCAAGCACGACGCTTTGCGGGGTCTTTTTCTTTCTCGGCTGCTTCAAAAGCTGTAAAGATGCGGCGACGCATTTCGATAGCGTCTTCTACAGTTTTCAAACCAGGTGCAAATTCTTCCCAGTTATCTTTACCAAAGTAGGAATGCTTTGCACCAGTGGCGACAATTAAGGTATCGTAGGGAATTTTTTCATCACCCATCACCAATTCTTGTGCTTCTGGGTCAATATCATTTACTTCTCCCAGCAATACTTGAGTATTCTTGCTTTTACTTAATACTGCGCGTAAAGGCGAGGAAATATCTGCTGGTGATAGCGTCCCTGTTGCAACTTGATAAAGTAGTGGCTGAAATAGGTGAAAGTTCCGCTTGTCGATGAGAGTCACGTCTACTTTAGCTTTAGCCAGGGCTTTTGCTGCATACAATCCACCAAAACCGCCACCGACAATCACAACTTTATGTGGTGGGTTGTTATCAAGTGCTTCAACCATAAGAATTATTTCCTTGTGTTACGACTGCTGTAACTATTCTTAACAAATTTGTATCAAAAATGTCACAATTATTTCTGTTTATTTTGAACATATAAAAAATTGCTTAAAGTTACTAAAAAGACAAACATTGAGTAACTTAAGCTACACAGTTGTGGTAGTTATCATTTTGAGCGATAAGCTTTATGCAGTTGGAGGGTAAGAATCCCAGCTTTTTTAAAAGCAACAGTAATTAGGTCTTGATACTCGTTATCAAAAAGTGCTGCCGCAATTACAATTAGTTCATCAATATTCTGCTGTTCAGGGAAAATTAGAATATTTTCTCCCAAGAAATTCGGGAATCGCAGACGAATGGTTAATCAAATCACACCTAACAACTGTTAGCAAACCAGTCAATAACAGCGTGAAAAAATGATAGTTGACAATTTTGGTAACTAAAATCTCAGATGACTCGGCTGATTGAAACTATACCAATTGTGGCAATTCGCTGTTAAACTCTCTTTACCTGCTCTGGGTTCTGGGAATATTCTAAATTTTCCCTGAGACTACTTGAGAATTTTTCATTAATTGATACACTTGTTCTTCATTAACATTCAGTTAACTAGCACTGCATGGTGCATATTAAGCGCGTAGAACTTACCAATTTCAAATCCTTCGGCGGTACGACCTCTGTCCCATTGCTGTCGGGTTTTACTGTCGTATCTGGGCCTAATGGTTCGGGTAAGTCTAATATTTTGGATGCGCTGTTGTTTTGTTTGGGATTAGCCAGTTCTAAGGGGATGCGAGCAGACCGCTTACCGGATTTGGTTAATAATACTCAAACGGCGAAAAGTCGCTCGGCGGTGGAAGCTGTGGTGACGGTGACGTTTGATTTATCTGATTTGGTGGATGTCAGTAGTCAGTTGTCAGTTGTCAGTGGTGAAGAATTATCCCAGGATGAAGCGCCTAGTGTAAATGGGAATGGTCACAAAGCTACAGAATGGAGTGTAACTAGGAAGCTGCGGGTGACGCATCAGGGGAGTTATACGTCTAATTACTACATCAATGGGGTTTCGGCGACGCAGACGGAGTTACATGAGGAGTTGGAGAGGCTGCGGATTTACCCTGAAGGTTATAACGTGGTGTTACAAGGGGATGTCACCAGCATTATTTCCATGAAGGGGAAGGAACGGCGGGAAATTATTGATGAGTTGGCGGGGGTGGCGGCCTTTGATAGGAAGATTCACCAAGCCAAGGGAACTTTGGATGAGGTGAAGGATAAGGAAGATAGTTGTCGGATTATTGAGTCTGAGTTAACTTTACAACGCGATCGCCTCTCCCAAGACAGAGCGAAGGCGGAGAGGTATCAAAAGTTACGCACGGAGTTTTTAGAAAAGCAATGTTGGGAAGCGGTGTTATCTTGGCGTTCCCTACAAGCACAGCAAGAGAAGTTAGTTACAGATATTCAAGCAGGCGATCGCCATTATGGGGAACTGACAACTCAGCTGGCAAGCTTAAATACAGAAATTAACCAAAAAACGGCTGAACTGGAACAGCTAAATGCTCATGTGAAAGCAATGGGGGAAGAGGAACTGCTGGCGGTACAATCTACCCTAGCTACCCAAGAAGCGGAACGGAAGCAACTCCAACGTCAGCAAACGGAATTAGACGCGGCTTTGCAAGAAACTACCAGACGTTTAGCGCAAACTCAGCAAGATATCCAACAACATCAGCAAGGTTTGGGTGAACTGGCGCAAGCACAGGATTTAGAAAGACAATCCATTGTCTATTGTCAGCAGCAACGGGATGAAGCACAACAAGCGTTGGAAAAGTCCCGCGAAGCAGCCGCAGAAATCGCCTCAGCGTCGGAGGCGTGGGTACAGCAACAAACGGCGTTGAACCGACAAATTGAGACTGTGTTGCAAACTTTGGAACCGCAACGCACGGAACAGGCGCAACTACGGGAACGAAATCACCAGTTACAGCAGTTAATTGAGGAGCAAACTGAGTTAATTGCTAATTTAGAACCGCAATTGGCGGAGAAACAAGCCGATTGTGAACGCATAGAAACAGAATTTAATACATCTAGTGAACCTATTCAAGATTTAGCCCAAAATCTTGCAGCCACAGAACAGGAATTACAAATCCAGCAGGATACCCAAAAGCGCCTATTGCAAGAACAACGGGACAAACAACGCCAGCTAGATAGAATTGAGGCGCAAGCACAAGCACAGCAAGAGGTACAAGGAACTCAAGCCAGTAAGGTGATTATCCAGTCAGGAATGCCTGGGGTGTGCGGCTTGGTGGTACATTTGGGAAGGGTAGAACCCAAGTTTCAATTAGCGTTAGAAATTGCGGCTGGGGCGCGGCTGGGACACATTGTGGTGGAAGATGATGGTATAGCAGCCGCCGGGATTGAACTACTCAAACAAAAACGGGCTGGGAGAGCGACGTTTTTACCGTTAAATAAAATTCAGGCTCACAAATTTACCCAGGATGCAACGCTGCGTTTAGCGAATGGTTTTATTAACTATGCTGTAAATTTGGTAGACTGCGATCGCCGTTATAAAGACATCTTCAATTACGTTTTCGGTAATACGGTAGTCTTCGCCAACTTGGATACGGCGCGGAAAAATCTCGGTTTATATCGCATCGTTACTTTGGATGGGGAACTACTAGAAACCAGTGGCGCGATGACTGGGGGTAGTAGTAACCAGCGTTCGGCGTTGCGATTTGGGAATACAGAAGCCGCAGAATCAGATGAAGCCGTTAGCTTAAAACAGCGTTTAGCCGATATTGATCGGATTTTAAACCGTTGTGGTGATGCGATCGCTAATTTATCGATCAAAGCCAAACAACTATCCCAAGAACTCACGGAAACCCGACAAGCAAGGCGAGAACAGCAGTTACAGTTGGAACAGTTGCAAAAAGATATTAAGAGTTTAACAGCCCAATTAACAGGGACGCGATCGCAACTCACCCAAAACACCGAGAAATTTACCACAGCCCAATCTCGCCTGGAAATTCTCGACAGAGACTTACCAGGACAAGAAAGCCAGTTACAACAACTACGCCACACCTTAGCGGAGTTAGAAGCCTCCCAAACCCCCAGCGAATGGCAACAAATTCAGGCGACAATTAAAACCCAAGAACAACAAATCCAACAACGGGAAACCGCCTTTAGGGAAGCCGAACAACGCTTAAAAAATCTAGAAAATCAACAACAGCGTTTACAAGAACGCATCCAAGAAGCCCAACAACGCATCACCGAATATCAAACCCAACAAACCACTTGTACAGAAGCGATTCATCGCGTCTCCCAACAAACCACAACCATAGACGCACAAATCACCCAAACCCGCACCAAACTCAGCGAACTAGAACAACATCTCGGCGCAGAAAAACAAAAACGCGACACCATCGAACAAGAAGTGCGATCGCACCTCCTGCGTCAGCAACAATTAGAATGGGAAATTCAAAAGCTGGAAGAAACCCAACTCAAACGCCGGGAAGACTTAACCGCCTTACAAAGCCAGTTACAGGAACTAGTCCCAGAACTGCCCGACCCTTTGCCAGAAGTCCCAGACAAGGTAGACTTAGAAGAATTGCAGAAAGAATTGCGATCGCTCTCTAAACGCCTCCAAGCGATGGAACCTGTAAATATGCTGGCGTTGGAAGAATACGAACGCACCCAAAAGCGTTTAGAAGAACTCACCCAAAAATTAGAGACATTAGAAGGAGAACGCACCGAACTACTCCTCCGCATTGAAAACTTCACCACCTTGCGCCAAATCGCCTTTAAAGAAGCCTTCGACGCTGTAAATGAAAATTTTCAATCCATCTTTGCCACCCTGTCCGACGGCGACGGCTACCTGCAATTAGACGATCCCGAAGACCCCTTTAACAGTGGCTTAAACTTAGTCGCCCACCCCAAAGGTAAACCAGTCCAAAGACTCGCCTCCATGTCCGGTGGTGAAAAATCCCTCACCGCCTTAAGCTTTATCTTTGCCCTGCAACGCTACCGCCCCTCACCTTTTTACGCCTTTGATGAAGTAGATATGTTCCTTGATGGGGCAAACGTAGAACGATTGTCAAGAATGATTAAACAACAAGCCCAACAGGCACAGTTCATAGTTGTGAGTTTGCGCCGTCCGATGATAGAATCAGCCGAACGCACAATCGGCGTTACTCAAGCACGAGGAGCTTATACTCAAGTTTTGGGAATTAAGTTATCATCCTCGAATACATCTGCTTGAGTTTTTGTTAATAATAGTGTATAGATAAACCGGATTCGAGATCAGGACTCCGTATAGAATGACCTCTGAACAAATAATTAGGCGTTCCGACATATTAAATACGCAGGTAATTACCCGCGACAACGGCAAACGGTTAGGAATCGTCAGTCAAGTTTGGGTGGATATTGATCAAAGAGAGGTTGTGGCTCTTGGTTTGCGAGACAGCCTGATCTCTATCTCTGGTCTGCCCCGCTATATGTACCTTAGCAGCATCCACCAATATGGCGATGTGATCTTAGTTGATAACGAAGATGTCATCGAAGATATTGAAGTTGAAGCCCTCAGTAACTTAATTAACTGGGAAGTCATCACCGAAACAGGCGAAGTTTTAGGTAGAGTGCGGGGCTTTAGGTTTGAAGCCGAAACCGGTAAGCTCAACACCATAGTCATCGCCTCCTTGGGACTCCCCCAAATTCCCGACCAATTCTTAAGCACCTACGAAATATCCATAGAAGAAGTAGTCAGCACCGGCCCCAACAGATTGATTGTCTTTGAAGGAGCTGAAGAACGGGTAAATCAGTTAACAGTTGGTGTTCTCGAACGCCTGGGTATTGGTAAAGCGCCTTGGGAAAGAGACGCAGACGAAGAATATGGTTATTCTGCACCCCGCGCCGTCGCACCATCAAATCAGCTACCTAGCGGCGTACCCTTACAGCCACCAAAACCCAAAGTCCGCACCCCCGAACCCGTAGCCGAGGAAGAATGGACTGAGGACTACATCGAAGAAGAAAGACCACAGCGCCAAGTTATGAAGGCGCGCCAATACGAGTCAATTCAATACGAAGAAGACGAAGAAGAAGACAATTGGAGTGAAGCCACAGGTAGAGACAGGTATCAGCCCCCTGCTAAACCCTACAGCAAGCCCTACACCGAAGATTACGACGATTATGATGATGATGTAGAAAGTGATGCTTGGGACGACACACCACCCCAACCAGTGAACATTCCCAAGAAAGTCAAAGAAAGACAGCCAGAATACGAAGAAGAAGGCGGATATTAATTTATTGGTGATTTCACAAGACCAAAATAACGCCAAATAACCACGTAGAGACGCGATTCATCGCGTCTTCTTCTGTATTGTTTTTAATGGCAATGCAACATTAAGGATTGATAGCAGAATTAGCCATTTTGATGAGAGAATTGCGATCGCCTGCCTTCAACCCAAAACTATACTGCACCCCTTGTTGTCGCCACGTCAAAGTGGCATCAGAACAATTAGCACCACAACTAAAATCCACAAAATAGCCAGCAATACCCCTAGCTAAATTCACCCGTTTCCCCGTGAGGCGCGGCGTTGAACCCGTGACAGCCTCCGCCGAAACCACACCTAAACGACAAGCCGTCCCACCAGTACAATCAGGACTGAAACCCAAGAGAATGTCATATTTCTTCGGTGTAGAAGTTTCAATAATGGCGTAAATTGGGTTTGTTCCATCCGACTCAGGAATATATTTAGGCAATAAAATCTTAATTTGACTCTTTTGTTTTAACTTCGGCAGAATAGGTTGAAAAACTTTATGTGGCTGAGAATTAACAGTTCTAGCTGGTCGTTGTGCTAATAGCTGCGTTTGATTATTTGTCTTAGCTATAGCCGAAGGATGGGGATTATTGATACCGACTAATACCAGTAATATCGATAGATTAGTCAGACTTTTTAAGCCAAAAATCATAAAGTAAGACCTATTTCAACGTGTGTATTTAACTTATATTTCCCGTTTTATAGACTAAATGGTGTTCATACTCCAATACAGTTCAGTTAAGGCAACAACTTAGACTGGTGTAGGTTGGGTGGAGGAACGGAACCCAACATTCACGCATACTTTGTTGGGTTCCGCTATCGCTCCACCCAACCTACCATTCTCTTAACTGAA